>JAIRTD010000295.1 GCA_031255115.1 Spirochaetaceae bacterium
CCGGTTTCTCGACTGCCGAAACAACCAGCGGGTACGCGGGAAGGGGCATGGGCCTAAATCTGGTCAGGGACCGGATAAAGGAACTTAAGGGGACCATCAAGCTCCAGAGCCAGCCGGGCAAGGGGACGACCTTCCACATTGTCATCCCCATGGAAGCGGCCCAAACAATTGATAGAGCCTCCTAAAAACGCAATTTAAGGAATAGAATTCTCTCTAATACCCATTTTTTGCCTGGACAGGGTTCATTTTTTGATGAATTTCGCGTTTTTCGTTCCTGAATTTTGTCTGGCTGCCTTGTTTTTTTTTGGACCAGGGCCTAGTATGGGAACACAGGCCGCTTCCTGCGGCGGGAGAAAACATGGCTATCAGGCAGAGACAGGCAAAGCTGGTGCTGAGGGACGGTTCTGAATATTTGGGCTGGTCCTTTGGCAAGGGGCGGTCCCAGGCCGGGGAAGTGGTGTTTACCACCGGCATGACCGGTTATCCCCAGTCCCTTACCGACCCGAGTTTTAGGGGGCAGATTCTTGTCGCCACCTATCCGCTCATGGGAAATTACGGAGTTCCGGTCAAAAAGAACGACGAGGCTTTTTTTGATGAACAGGGCATACCCGTACATTTTGAATCTTCCCGGATACAGGTGTCGGGCTTTGTCGTTGCAGAGGCCTGCGAAAAGCCGAGCCATTTTGCGTCGGGCATTGAACTTTCCGCGTGGCTCGAAAAAAACAATGTGCCGGGTATCTGGGGCATCGATACCAGGGCCCTGACCGAAAGGCTCAGGCAGCAGGGAGTCATGCAGGGAAAGATTCTTGTTGAAGGTTCAAGGGATGTACATCTTGATTCAGGTCTTATCGCAAATCCTGTGGCCGAAGTTTCCTGTACGGATATATCGGTGTACCGGCCGGAAAAAAAACCGAAAAAGCTATTCAGAATAGCCCTGCTTGACTGCGGCGCCAAGGCGAATATACTCCGCTGTCTTCTTGCGCGGCAGGTCGAGGTAATAAGGCTTCCGTGGAATCACGATCTTAAAGACATAGAATACGACGGCCTTTTTCTTTCCAACGGCCCCGGAGATCCAAAGGCCTGCGGCAGAACCATAGCGGCCCTGCGCCGGGCCTTTACCATAGGCAAGCCCATATTCGGTATCTGCCTTGGAAACCAGATCATGGCTTTGGCCGCCGGAGCGGACACCTACAAACTTCCCTACGGCCACCGGGGGCAGAACCAGCCCTGTGTGGAAGAAGGAACCAGGCGCTGCTATATCACCAGCCAGAATCACGGCTACGCGGTGCGGAGGGAGACGCTCCCCAGGGACTGGGAGCCCTGGTTCACCAACAACAACGACGGCACTGTAGAGGGCATACGGTCAAAGCGTTATCCTTTTTCGGCAGTGCAGTTCCACCCGGAAGGCTGCCCCGGCCCAAGAGACACCGAATTCCTCATTGACCGGTTTCTTGACCAGGTGCGAAATTAAAAACTGTAGGCGGGCCCGGCCCGGATTACCCCTAACGATGAAGGGAGCGCGCGATGACAACAGACGATACACCAAAAAAAGTCCTGGTCCTTGGTTCCGGTGGACTTAAAATAGGACAGGCCGGGGAATTTGACTATTCGGGTTCCCAGGCCCTCAAGGCCCTAAGGGAAGAGGGCATACAAACCGTACTGGTAAATCCCAATATAGCGACCATTCAGACCAGCGAGGGCATGGCCGACAGGACTTACTTTCTGCCGCTTACTCCGGCCTTTGTAAAAGAGATCATCGAAAAAGAAAAGCCCGACGGCATACTCCTCTCCTTTGGCGGACAGACCGCCCTGAACTGCGGCGTCGAGCTTGAACGGGAAGGCGTGTTTGCCGCCAACAAAATCAGGGTGCTTGGAACCCAAATCAAGGTTATCGAAGACACCGAGGACAGGGAACGTTTTGTAAGGCGGCTTAATGAGATAAGGGCAAAACCGCCCAAGAGCATTGCCGTTCCCGCCGGGGGCAAAGCAGGCGGCGTTGAACAGGCGCTCAAGGCCGCGGAAACCATAGGCTACCCGGTGATGGTGCGTATTGCCTATGCCCTGGGGGGCTCAGGCTCCGGCATATGCCGCAGCGCGACGGAGCTCCGCCGCCGTTGTGAGCGGGCTTTTTCCCACGCCCCCCAGGTATTGGTAGAAGAATGGCTCGGCGGCTGGAAAGAAATCGAATACGAAGTGGTGCGGGATGTTTACGACAACTGTATCACGGTCTGTAATATGGAAAATTTTGACCCCCTGGGGATTCATACCGGCGAAAGCATAGTAGTGGCCCCTTCGCAGACCCTTACGGATTCTGAGTACCACAAGCTCAGGCGCATAGCCATTGACGTTATACGCCATCTCGGTATAGTGGGAGAGTGTAATGTCCAGTACGCCCTCGATCCGGTTTCGGAAGATTACCGTATCATCGAGGTAAACGCCCGGCTTTCCCGGAGTTCGGCCCTTGCCTCAAAAGCCACAGGCTACCCGCTTGCCTTTGTGGCAGCCAAGCTGGCTTTGGGCCACGCCCTCACCGATATAGAAAACAGCATTACCAGGGTAACCAAATCATGTTTTGAACCGGCCCTGGATTACTGCGTGGTCAAGGTTCCCCGCTGGGACCTTACCAAATTCAAGAATGTGGATCTGCGCATAGGTTCAGAGATGAAGTCCGTAGGCGAGGTCATGTCCATAGGCCGGAATTTTGAGGAAGCCCTGCAAAAGGCCCTGCGCATGACCGGCATCGGCGCTCCGGGCCTCTCTGCCGACGACAGCCTCTGCGGTAAAGGCAGGGACAATATTAAAGACAGCCTTGCCAAACCTACGGACCGCCGTATTTTTATGATATACCGGGCCCTTGACGAAGGCTGGTCCGTGGACCGTATCCACCGGATTACCAAAATCGACAAGTGGTTTCTCTACAAAATCGCCGGGGTTCTGGAACTGGAAAAAGAACTCAAAGGCCCGGCAAAGGCAGGCAAAAAAGGACCCCCGATCTCTGCCGAACTCCTTGCCAGGGCAAAAAAATACGGGTTTTCGGACCAGAGAATCGGGGAACTTACCGGCCTGCACGAAATGGATGTCCGTTCCCTCAGGGAAGAATACCGTATACGGCCCGTGGTCAAGCAGATAGATACCCTGGCCGCCGAATACCCGGCAAAAACCAATTACCTTTATATGACCTATGCCGGAGCGGGAAGCGGCGCGGTCCATGATACGGCCCCCGCGGGCCGGGGGGTCATGGTCCTCGGTTCAGGGGCGTACCGCATAGGGAGCAGCGTTGAGTTTGACTGGTGCTGCGTCAACGCCGTCGAGACGGTCCGCAAACTGGGCCGCTACTCCATAATGGTAAACTGCAATCCCGAAACCGTTTCTACCGATTACGATATGTGCGACCGGCTTTATTTTGAAGAACTGTCCCTCGAGCGGGTGCTTGATATTTACGAACTTGAACGGCCCGACGGCATCATACTTTCCATGGGCGGCCAGATTCCCAACAACCTGGCAACCAGACTCTACTCTGCCGGAGCGGTAATCTACGGAACCACGCCCCAGTCGATCGACATGGCCGAGGACAGAAACAAGTTTTCGGCGCTTCTTGACAGCCTTAACATAGAGCAGCCTCAATGGAAGGAACTTACCGATATGGATGGGGCCAGGGCCTTTGCCGCCCAGGTTGGCTATCCCGTGCTGATACGGCCAAGCTATGTACTTTCCGGCGCCGCCATGAACGTAGCCTGGAACGACGAGAGCCTCGAAGTTTTTCTCGGCCTTGCGGCTGACGTCTCGGCGGAACACCCTGTAGTCATTTCAAAATTTATCGAGAATTCAAAAGAAATTGAAATCGACGCCGTTGCCTCAAGGGGAGCGGTGCTCTTTGACGCTATCACCGAACATGTGGAAAACGCCGGCGTTCATTCCGGGGACGCCACGGTAGTACTCCCCGCCCAGAGGCTGTACATCGAAACCATACGAAAAATACGGAAGATCAATTCCGAGATCGCCCGGGCCCTGGATATTACCGGGCCTTTTAATATACAGTTCCTCGCCCAGCGCAACAAGGTCAGAGTCATTGAATGTAATCTCAGGGCAAGCCGGAGCTTTCCCTTCTGTTCCAAAATAAGCCGCGTCAACATGATCGAGATGGCAACACGGGTCATGCTCGACGAGCCGGTGCAGAAGGCTCCTTCTTCGGCGCTGGATCTTGAATGGGTCGGTGTCAAGGCCGCCCAGTTCAGCTACTCAAGGCTCCACGGCGCGGATCCTGTTTCGGGCGTAGAAATGGCCTCTACCGGCGAAGTGGGCTGCATAGGCGACGACCTTAACGACGCCTTTCTCAAGGCCCTGCTCTCCGTAGGCTACCGCATACCAAAGAAGCGCGTGCTTCTTTCGACAGGACCAATCGAGGACAAAATCAACTTTCTTGACTCGGCCCGCAAACTCACCGAAATGGGATTCGAGCTTTTCGCATCACGGGGAACGGCAAAATTCCTCGCTTCCAACGCGGTGGCGGTAAAGGCCCTCAACTGGCCCCTTGAGTCAAAGGAACCCAATATCGCCGGTTTTATCAAACGGGGCGAGGTTGACCTGGTCATCAATATACCCAAGAACAACCGGGAGACCGAACTTAAAAACGACTATATCATACGCCGCATGGCCATTGATTTTGATATTCCCCTCTTTACCAACATACGGGTCGCCAAGCAGTTTATAGACGCCCTGGCCTACGAACGGGACAAGGGCCTTGAGATAAAAGCCTGGGAAGATTACGGCCGCTGATTCGCGGGCGGCATCCGCGGGTTCTCTACATTCGCTTTCAGCGTATGGTAAAGCGCAGGAGATAGCGAAAGCGTGCTGCCACGGGAGTTCCATTGGCCTCGGCGGGTACGCCTTTTAGCCCTTCAAGGGCCCTGATTGCCGCGTCGCCGAAACCCCGGCCGGGCGGGTCTTCTCTGAGTACCGTAATCCGCCGCACCACGCCGTCCCGGTCGACAAAAAGTTCAAGGTGTACAAGGCCCTCTATGTTGGAACGCAGCGCTATGGGAGGATAGACCAGCTTGCTCCGTATTTCTCTTTCGTTTATGGAAGGCGGTTTTGAGACGAGGTGCATGGGGAGATATTCAATCTCCGGGCCTCTCTCCGGCACCGCCACAGGCGCTTCGGTAGAAACAATGTCAGGATTGGTTTCGACGGCTATCATGGTTTCGGCAAGGGCCTCGACAATTCGCTGTTCGGGATTTGGAGGAGGGGGAGGAGGAGGCGCTTCTTCTATATCGGTAAGCTTCATGACGTTGGCCCGCTCTTCGCCGCCCTGGCCGGCCGTCTCTACCGTAAAGGCGATAAAAAAAAGCAGGCCCAGATGAAAGACCAGGGCCGCGGCGAAAAAGGCCAGGCGGAGATACTTTTGTTTTACCGCCATGAGCCGTCCTTTACCACAAAACTCACCACCCGGTACTGGAGGAACTGGAGTATATCAATTACGCCCTGTACATGCTTAAAAGGCGTATTCCGGTCCGCTATGATATGGACCCTGGTTCCGGGAGCGTTCCGGTAAATATCCTCAAGGGAAAGTTCTATGTCTTTAAGGGAACAGGGAATTCCGTTAAGATAGGGTTCGCCGGTCCTGTCTATCCATACCTCAAGATTCTGCTCGTCGCTTACCCGCTTTACCGCCGCCGCCTCAGGATATTCAATCTTTACTTCCCGCCGGTAATTTATCAATGATACCAGCATTATAAATATAAGCAGGAGAAAGGCCACGTCGGACATGGCGTTTAACGGAACAAAAAAAGCGCGCCGCTGCCGCCGCAGATTCATGGGGAGGCCTCCAGCATGGTAAAGGAGAAGGTCTCAACCGCAAGCTCCTGGGCAAGTTCCACAAAAGAAACCACATTCTGCCAGGGAGCCTGGGGGTCGACTTCCAGGACCAGGGCAAGGTTGGGATAGGAAGCGACGGCCGTCCTGATGATTTTTTCGGCCTCCCCGCGGTCCGTTGCAAGGCCGCCGGAAAAAAGCCGCCCTTCCCCGTCAAGGCTGAAACGGAGGAGTTCTTCCTTCAATATAAGACGACTTGAGTCTTTTGCCGGGAGGCCGAGCAGAAAGCCCTTGTTAATATTAAAACCGGCGATAACAATAAAATAAATGATGAGAAGAAAGGCAAGATCGCTGAACGCGGCGCTTTCCCCGCCGCCTGGTCTTTTTCGCCGGGCTATGTTCATGGGCGCTGGGCCAGATCAATAATCAGGGCCGAACAGGTCTTTTCGGTTTCGGCGGCAAAACCGTCAACCACATGGGAAAAAACAGAATGGGAGACCATAGCCGCTATGGCTATGACCAGGCCAAAGACCGTAGTAATGAGGGCCTCGTAAATGCCGTTGGCGACAATCTGGGCGTTGACCTCGGAAGCCTCGGCTATGGACTTAAAGGCCCCTATCATGCCCGACACGGTTCCCAAAAATCCGGTAAGGGGAGAAAGGGAACCGAGGGCGGTAAGAAAATTAAAGCCGTTCTCAAGGGAATTGATACAGCCAAGGGCCTCGGCCTCGACGGCCTTTTCCATAAGATGCTCGGAAAGCGAAGCGCGCCTGACCAGGACCAGGAGTATGCGGGCGCCCATGCGGCGCTTCGAAAGCCCCGCAAGCCAGGATTCGGCCTCGTCGAGTTTTCCTTCCTGTATATACTGCCTGAGCGTTTCCACAAGATCGTCCATACGGAGATTGTGGCACAGAAGATACACGGCGCGCTCGCAGGCTATGGCGACCGTGGCGATGGAAAAGAAGAGCAGGGGCCACATAAAAATCCCGCCCATTTTGAACAGTTCAAGAAGTGTAAGGGTGCTTGTTTCCATTATATCCTTCCTCAGTTTATTTTTGTAAAATCACGCTCTGTATAAAAACTTTCCAAAAGGCTTTCCCAGCTGTACTCAAGGTATATCCAGGCTGACGCTTCTTCCCAGTCCCTGAGCATGGCCCCCGAATCGCGGAGGGGCCTGAGTTCCTCCGGAAACATCGCCAGAGTATAGCTTTGGTTCCAGCGCACGCCGTCGGCCCGTACCCAGGCGGCGTCTTCTTCGGTATAGGAAGGGGGCCGCTTTTTCCGGGAAACAAGTTCAGGAAAGAGCAGGGGCTTAAAGTATTCTTCAAAACTTTCTTGACCGGTAAAGGCCGGTGCGTTACGCGAAATCATCCAGGACCTTATGGCGGCGATTCGTTCTTCCCGGTTACGAAGCGCGCCAAGGGCCTGATCTCCTGTAAGCCTTGAGTCATTGAGCTTTATCCGCCCTTCTACAATACGCAGCCTTTCCAGAACCGGGTCAAAACGCAGGGTCCCGCCCTCCTGGTTCAGGGTAAAGGTTCCGGTTCCCAAAAGTTCAAGGGTAAATTCGTTCCAGCCCGAAACGCTTGAAGCGATAAATGAAAGGGAACTAATGTAAAAAGCCCCTTCGTCTCCTGAACTGAGCGCCTTAAAGCGGAGAGCGGGAAAGGCCTGGGGGACTATTACCAGGACTTCGCCGCCGTCGGACTGCCTGACAAAAGAAAGGCGCGTTCCGTTTTTTCCGCCGTGCACATAACGGGCGATTTCTTTTTCGTTCCTGCCGCTAAAGAAATTTCCGGTTTTTTCGACCAGGGAAGTACAGCCGGAAAGCACAACAAAGGCCAGCACAAAAAACGCCGCGGGAGTTTTCATCTTAAAAACTCCACTTAAAGCCCAGCGAAATCATGGGGATGGGGAGAACGTCCTGGCTGCCGCTGTTCCCCTCTTCTTCCCTGCCGGTATAACTGTTAAACGAAGAAGCGCCGCTTTTGGGAAGCACCATGACCAGGGCGTTTTCCACGGCGATATACACTTCGGACTGTACCCTGCCCTTCCGGTTAAACCCGAGAAAAGAGAATTTAAGGTCAAGGGGAAGCGTAAAGCCGCCGCGCGCCGTGTCAGAGTATTCTGAAGCCCTCTGCCATTTTTCGATAACCTTTCCGTTATTGGGGTCGCCGGGTACATCAATTTGTACGGGGTAACTTAGGACCTCGCCGCTTGTCCGCTCAGGGACGCCAGAGGCAAAGCCCAGGCGGGTAGTTATGCGAAAGATTCTCGTTGGTTTATAATTGACAACCAGATTGAGGTTATGAAAACGGTGAAACTCAGGGTAGTACCATGAAGAACCGTTGAGTTCTCCGCCGTTGACCGAAAGGCCGCTCTCTACGCCTTCAGGATCACGGTAGCGGGCGACGTTAAACGAATACGAAATCCAGCCGTCCCAGTACCGGGAGCTGAATTTTTGCAGCATCAGGTCAAAGCCCCATACCCTGCCCTCGCCGTCAAAGCCCGCATGCGTAGTAATGTCATGGGTAAGGGGATCGGTCCCGGCAAAAACATAGGTACGGTTATAAATGTACTTGTAATACCCTTCTATGGTAAGGCTAAAGCCGCCCGAAAAATCCATCTTGATCCCCGCTACGGAAGTCCACGAGCGGGCGGGCTTGTACTCAAAGTCGTCGATGTCGTACTTTTCTTCGATAAAGCGCATAACGCGGTTCATTGAAGAAAAAAGGCCGGTCCCCAGAGTCAGCGTAAGTCCTTCGACGATGCCTTTGTTTCGCAGCGGCGTAAAATCAAGGTTAATCCGGGGATTGACAACCGGCATGGTCTGGAGGGTAAAGCCCCTTCCCATAAAGTAAAGATGGTCGGCCCTGACGCCTATCTCCGCGCCAAAACGCTGGTTTTCGCTTTGATACTCAAGGAGGCTGTACAGGGAACTCTCAAAACCGTGGTTCTTGACATCGGAAGTAAAATTAACATAGTACAACTCAAGCGGAATCGAAGGAATAACGGACGGATCGGCTCTTTCTTCTATGAGAAAAAGGCCCCGCTCATCGTAAAGCCAGCGGGAGTAAAGCTCTTCGCCGCCTGCCGAAAAAATAAAGCCCCTGCCCAGGCTCCAGTCAAAATCAAGACGGCCCTGGGCATAGATCGAAGTATCCTCGCTCCGCATATTCTGGGGAAGGTCCGAAAGAGAGTATTCCGTATCTGGAGGAGTACTAAATCCGTCGCTGTATTCTACGGTAATATTGTTATTTATTTCGGCGTTCATCTTGTGGTGATGAAAGCCCGCCCCGCCGGTGATTTTAACTACCACATCGTCATGGGGATTAACGGTAAAACCCGAAACCAAAAACCCAAGATAGTTATCCC
>JAIRTD010000315.1 GCA_031255115.1 Spirochaetaceae bacterium
CCGTAGATTGAAGAACAGCCTGTGGCGTTGGCGATGACCGCCCTGTCGCCAAAGAGCTGGGAGATGAGTTTTACATAGGGTGTCTCTCCGCAGCCCGCGCAGGCCCCTGAGAATTCAAAGAGGGGCCGCTTTAAGGCAAGACCCTTGGGCGTGGCAAGGTTAAGCTCTCCGGCGGGAACTTCGGGCAGGGACATAAAGTAATCCCAGTGGGGAACCTGATCGGCCCGGTATTCGGGAGTATTGGTTACCCAATTGAGGGCCCTGTGTTCAGGATTGTCCTTTGCCTTGGCCGGGCACTGGTTGATACAAACGCCGCATTGCATGCAGTCTTCGCTTGAAATCTGGAGGGTTATCTTTTTTCCCGGTACGGCCTTGGGCTTGATTTCGGCGCAGGCAAAACCCTTGGGGGCCTTTCCGGCTTCCGTGTCATTCAGGGTTTTCATTCTGATAACCGCGTGGGGACAGACCACCGTACACATGCCGCACTGTATGCAGAGCCCGGCGTCCCATTGGGGAACCTTTTCCGCGATCGCCCGCTTTTCGTACTGGGTCGTGGCGGTGGGGAAGGTTCCGTCGTCGGGAATTTTGGAGACAGGGAGTTTATCCCCTTCCTGTACGGTCATGGCGCCGAGGACCTCTTGTATCCAGGGAGTTCTCGCGCCCGCCATGGCCTTCTTCATGTGGAGATCGCCTTCGGTTGAAGAGGGATATTTGACTTCGTGTACCGCGGCCAGCGCCAGATCAATAGTGGCGTTGTTCTTCTCGACCACGTCGGCGCCTTTCTTTCCGTAGGACTTCTCTATGAATTTCTTCATATAGTTTACGGCTTCCGCTTCGGGAAGTACGCCCGATATTTTGAAGTACGCCGCCTGCATGACCACGTTGATACGGGTACCCATACCGGCCTTGCCGGCAATGTCAAAGGCGTCGATCACATAGAATTTAAGCTTCTTGTCGATGATGCGTTTCTGGACTTCTACAGGAAGCTGCTTCCAGACCTCGGCGGGTCCGTAGGGGCTGTTGAGGAGGAAGGTTCCCCCGTCCTTGGCGTTGGCCAGCATATCGTAGGTTTCCATATAGGTAAACTTGTGACAGGCAAGGAAGTCGGCCTTGGTGATAAGATAGGGCCGGCGTATGGCCTTTTTGCCGAAGCGGAGATGAGAAACCGTAAAGCCCCCTGATTTTTTTGAATCATAGGAGAAATACGCCTGGGCGTTGAGTTCGGGTTTGGCGTCGCCAATAATTTTGATGGAATTTTTGTTGGCGCCTACGGTCCCGTCCGCGCCGAGGCCGTAGAACATCGCCTCGTTCATGCCTTCTTCGGGAATGACAAAGTGTTCGTCATAGTCAAGGCTCTTGCCCTGAATATCGTCTTTGACGCCTACGGCAAAATTCGTGATCTTTTTGCCCGAAAGGTTTTCAAACACCGCCTTTACCATCGCCGGAGTGAATTCCTTGGAACCAAGGCCGTAACGGCCGCCTATAATGAGGGGCCGGGACGTGAAGGGGGCGGTCCCCGCGCTCATGGTTTCGCCTATGGCGGTACACACATCTTCGTAGAGCGGCTCTCCCAGGGAACCGGGTTCCTTGGTGCGGTCAAGCACGGCGATGGCTTTTACCGTAGAAGGAATGGCCTTTACAAACGCCGTGGCGTCAAAGGGCCTGAAGAGTCTTACCTTGAGAAGGCCGACTTTTTCGCCCTTGTTGGTAAGGTATTCGACGGTTTCTTCGCAGGGCTCCGCGCCCGAACCCATGATAATGATGATTTTTTCGGCGTCTTTGGCGCCAAAATAGTCAAAAATATGATAGGAACGGCCTGAAAGTTTGGCGAATTTGTCCATTTCGGCCTGAACAATGCCGGGGACCTGGTCGTAATACTTGTTTACCCCTTCCCGGCTCTGGAAATAGGTGTCGGGATTCTGCGAAGTGCCCCGTATAAACGGTTTTTCGGGGGTCAGGCCCCTGAGCCGGTGGGCCCGCACCAGATCGTCGTCTATTAACTGCCTCATCACATCGTAAGGCACTTCTTCGACTTTCTGGAGCTCGTGGCTTGTACGGAAACCGTCAAAAAAGTGCAGGAAGGGAACCCGGGCTCTCAGGGTAGAAGCATGGGCGATAAGGGCCATGTCCATTACTTCCTGGACGCTGTTGCTCGCAAGCAGGGCCCATCCGGTCTGGCGGCAGGCCATTACGTCCTGGTGGTCGCCAAAGATGGACAGCGACGAAGTGGCCAGGGCCCTGGCCGCTATATGGAACACCGTCGAAGTCAACTCTCCGGCTATCTTGTACATGTTGGGAATCATCAAAAGCAGGCCCTGGGAAGCGGTAAAAGTCGTCGAGAGGGCTCCGGTAGTCAAGGCTCCGTGTACCGCTCCGGCAGCTCCGGCTTCGGACTGCATTTCCACACCCTGGGGAATGGTTCCCCACAGATTTTTCCTACCCTGGGCCGAGAACTCGTCGGAAAGTTCTCCCATAGGGCTCGAAGGCGTAATCGGATAAATCGCGATTACTTCGCTCAACGCATGGGCCACATGGGCCGCAGCAGTATTACCGTCAATCATAACCATGTTTTTTTCAGCCATTGTACTTCCTCGTAACTAGGGATGTGGTTATTTTAACGCTTTAAGGGAAATATAGCAATGGACTTGGGGGTAGGGCGCAACAAAGTGCGCCCGCAGGGGGGCGCGCCGCTTATGTAAGCGTGGCAGACGGCCGCATGGAAATGCGCCCCCTTTCTAGAATCATTGATGGTGGTGCTTTTGTTGGGGGGCACGCCGTGCTGCTTTTTTCGCGTCAACATGCTCGCTGGCTCGCATGCCTTTATTGGGCGCCCCCAAACTAAGCATAGCAGTAGAATGTGAAAAACAGGTATACTGGGGGCAAAGGGGGGGTATTGTGTCAGATACGGCGAATGCGGGCGGGGAGGATTTTGGGCGGGCTTCGGCGCGGATGGCGGCGTTTGTTCCGGCCGGACGTATCGCGGCGCTTCTCTTTGCGGCTTTGGGCGCGCTTACCGCTCTGGTTTTGTTCCTGCTCGTCAGGGAACAGTACCTTGGCGCGGCTGAGGGGAATTTTAGCGCCAATACCCGTTTTGGTGAGGAGGCCGGTAATACCCTGTTTTTGATGCGGTCCAATACGCTTTCCCTCCTGGATATGCTTGACGCCGCTTCGGCTTCGCCCCATATTACCGATCAGGCGCTTCAGTCTTTTTTTGAAAGGAACCAGGATATTGCCGCCGTGCTGGTAAGTCCGGGCAGGGAGTACTGTAACAGCCGTTTTTTTCTTACCCATAAGCTCGACAGTTCCCTTGCCGCGTCTTTTCTCAGCGCCCGGTCCGGGGCGCTTGAGCGTTGCAGGCTGGGCCAGTCCCTGCTGCTCAACGCCGCCCAGGTTTTCGGTATGCCGGTTCTGGTCTTTCTTTTTCCCTGGCGGGGGGAAGGGGTCAACGAAGTTGCGGCGCTTTTCTTTGTTTCCGAATTCCTTGCGCCGCAGGCCCTTTCCGGCAGTTTTCAAAACAGCGCGGGCAGAAGTTCCCTGGTCTCGGATTCAGGGGAAGCGCTGAGCGGGGATCTGTTGTTTGGTTCGGACAGCCCCGATATGGGCCTCTTTGTTCAAAGTAGTTTTGAAGGGGATTCGCGGAGTTTTCAGACCCTGTATACCGGGCCGGACGGGAAAAAATATTTTGCCGCGTTTCATGGGTTGTTTGTGGCCGACGCGGCGGCGCTGAGTTTGCTGCCCCTTGACGCGGTGTACCGGGGTATATGGACGCTTGTACGGCGAATCATCTTTTTTGCCGGGGCGCTGTACTGCCTTTCCCTGTTTTTTGTGTGGCTTTTTTCCCGGCATTATGGTGGAGCCGCCGCTCCCGTTGGGGCTCCCACTCCCGGCGATGCCGCTGAAACTGCCGATGCCGCCGGGGGGATTTCAGGCGGGGGTGGAGAAAAGCCGTTTCAGGGCGCGGCGGAGATAAGCGCCTTTTTTTCGGCTGTACCTTCCCTTGTATCCGAAAAGCTCGCGCCCGCCGAAGCGGCCGGGCTGCTCAAACTATGCCTTGACCGCGTGGCCGAATCTGTGGAAAAAACAGGCGGCACGGTAGCTGCCTGCTCCGGCGGCACGCTGACAGCAGTCTGGAGAACGCCTCCGGCGGGAACCCCTGCCGCCTTTAACGCGGTACGCAGCGCCCTGATCCTGCGTTTGTCCCTGGCCGAATCCAACCGGGCAAGCAACGGCTCGTCTCCCCGCCTGCGCGCAGGCTGCGGCATTGCCATGGGTCCTGATATTGCCGCCACGGCCGCGCTGTACAATGAATTTTTCGGGACCGACATACTCATCACCGAAAATATCCGGGACCATATTGGCAAATACCTTATTATTGAAGAAATGCCGCCGCTCAACGCCCCAACAAGCCC
>JAIRTD010000322.1 GCA_031255115.1 Spirochaetaceae bacterium
TTATACGCCTTGAGGGAGCGGCGATTCACCAGGCACCGGGGCGTTAGGCGCAACATGAAAGCGGTCATACAGAGGGTAAGCGAAGCGCGGATAACGGTAAACGGCGTTACAAGCGGAAAAATAGACCGGGGCCTTCTGGTTTATCTTGGCGTAGCCCTGGACGACACCGAAGACGACGTTCTCAAGCTGGCCCGGAAAACCGCCTTTCTCCGTATCTTTGAAGACCCCGAAGGCAAGATGAACCTGTCGGTTCTCGATGTTAAAGGCAGCGTCCTTGCCGTCTCCCAGTTTACCCTGCTTGCCGACGCGCGTAAGGGGAGGCGCCCAAGCTATTCCCTCGCTGCGCCGCCCGGACAGGCCAGGGAGCTCTACGCTTCATTTATTAAAAGAATAAAGGAACTGGGGCTTCCCTGCGAAGAAGGGGTGTTTCAGGCCCACATGCTGGTCAGTTATACCAATGACGGCCCGGTTACGATACTCCTTGATTCAAAAGAACTGGCGTCGTAAAAGGCTTTTTATACTCCATAACCGCCTGATTTTGAAGGGCCCGTCCTAAAGCAGCCTGGGGCTTTTGAGGTAGCGCTCGGCGCTAAAGGTTTCGAGAATTTTTCCCAGAGGCTGTTCGGTAACCAGGGTTCCTATGATCCGGGCGCTTAGTTCAACAGACGGAACGACTTCGAGTTTGGGAAGCTCCGCTGGAACTTTATCAGGGCAGAGGACCGTGTCGGTAACAATGATGCGGTTAAGCAGACCTTGCCGGCTTAACCTGGACAGCCTTTCCAGGGCGGGGTCGGAAAAAAGGGCGTGTACCGCCGCAACGTTGATTTCCGCGGGCTTGTGCTTTTCCAGGGCGAGGATGAGGCTTTCCACCGAACCGGCGGTGTCGATCATGTCGTCGATTATCCACAGGACCTTGCCTTCCAGGGGTTCCGCGGAAAGTATATTGATAGACTCAATGGTATTGGCCCTGGAATAGTCCCGCTGCTTGTGGGCCACTACCAGGGGGGCCACAAAGGCGTTGGCAAAACGCCGGGCCAGTTTTTCGCCGCCCGCGTCAACAGAACAAAAGGCCCAGGTAGGGCGCACGACCTTTTCCAGGTTTTCAATATTATTGATATACACGTCGCAGAGCCTTCGTTTTAACAGGGTCAGGACGGGAATATCTTCGAGATAGGCAACAGTGGGATCAAGCATGGATTTGGACTTATCGGAGTGAAGCTGGTAGGTCAGTATATGATCGGTACCGAGGCTGGTCAGGGTTTTAAGATGCACCCAAAGCCCCACCGAGCTTCTCCGTATGGTTCTGTCGGAGCGGGAACAGGAAATAAAAGGCTCAAAAACAAAAATACTGTTGGCCTGGGCGCGTTTTAGGGCGTCTATGGTGTGGTAAAGCTCAATTTTTGCCTCTTCCACGGAAATTCCGGCTTCGTTTCGGGCGCAGCTGGTAAAAAGAAAGACATTTTTGCCCCTAAGGGAGGTGGAAACCGTTACTTCCATTTCGCCGTCGGCAAAACGGTCTACCTCAAGGCTGCCGGTGTGGTCGATATCTTCGGAAAGGGTCGAAAAACTGGGGAATTTTTTAAGATGTTCTACCACCTGGGCCGCATAGTACTTTGTCGAGCGTGTCGAGACCACAGCAAACTGGTATTCCATTTTTAAGAGTATACCTGTTTTTTTTTTTTGTGTATACTCGAGCAAAACGCAGGGTGAGGCCTTATATAGATGGGAGGAAAATTGTGGCTAAATCAAGTGAAACCATAGAAGCCCGGGGAACCGGGCTCAAGGCGGCGACAGCCGAAGAAAAGGAAAAGGCCCTGGAGGCGGCAAGGCTCCAGATCGAAAAGCAGTTTGGGAGCGGTTCTCTAATCAAGCTGGGAACCAACTCGACTGCCGCCGGTCTAGAAGTCATACCTTCAGGTTCCATACTTCTGGACGAGGCCCTGGGCATAGGCGGGTATCCCCGGGGAAGAATTGTCGAAATTTACGGACCTGAGTCTTCGGGCAAGACAACCCTGGCCCTGCACGCCATTGCCGAGGCTCAGAAATTAGGCGGTATAGCGGCCTTTGTGGACGCCGAGCACGCCCTTGACTCTGTTTATGCCAGGAATCTCGGGGTCAATACCGACGATTTATGGGTATCCCAGCCCGATTCGGGGGAACAGGCGCTGGAAATCACCGAAAGCCTGGTCCGGTCCGGCGCGGTGGATGTAATCGTCGTTGACTCGGTTGCCGCCCTTACACCCCAGGCCGAAATTGACGGCGATATGGGCGATGCCCACATGGGGCTCCAGGCGCGGCTTATGAGCCAGGCGCTGCGAAAACTCACCGCCACCATAAGCAAGTCCCGGACACTGCTGGTCTTTATCAACCAGATACGGATGAAGAGAGGCATCATGTTCGGCAATCCTGAAACGACCACCGGAGGCAACGCCCTTAAATTCTACGCTTCCATACGGCTTGAGGTGCGGAAGATGGAAACCATGGAAAAAGGCGACGCCGACGCCGTGGGCAACCGGGTCAGGGTCAAGGTGGTTAAAAACAAGGTGGCCCCGCCTTTCCGCAAGGTTGAACTGGAACTCATGTTCGGCAAGGGCATATCCGCCATCGGAAGCCTTCTTGACGCGGCGGTGAAATACGAAATCATCGACAAAAAGGGCGCCTGGTTCGCCTATGGCGAGGAAAAAATAGGCCAGGGCAGGGACAACGCCAAGGAATTCCTCAACACCAACCCCCAGCTTGCCGCCGACATCGAAAACCGGCTGAGGGCCCTGATCTTCCCCGACAGGTCCGCTTCTCCAAAGCCCCCGGCTTCGGCAAATGCGGCTTCGGCGGGTGCAGGCACAGCTTCGGCCGGCGCAACGGGTGTGGCAGGTGCGGGCACGATGGGTGCAAGCGGTCCGGCTAACGCAAGCGTGGCGGGCGCAAATCCGGCGGCTCCGGCCCGGACGGCGCAGGCTTCTGACGCGCAGGGCGCGGGTCAGGCCTTGCCGGGAGGACCCCGGAGCGGGGGCATAGAACTCAAAAACGAGGAGCCCCGGCAGCGGGGCCGCCCGGCGGGTTCAAAAAACAGTCCGCCTCCGGAAAACCTTTTCTGAACGGCGAGCAGGTTTTTCTGGGCCTTGGCTCAAATACCGGCGACCGCAGGGCCGTACTGGAAGCGGCTCTGCGGGAGCTTTCCCCGCTTTTTGACGGCTTCAGGGTCGCTTCTTTCTATGAGACGGCGCCCCTGTATGTCCTGGACCAGGGCAGCTTTCTCAACAGCGCCGCAACAGGATTCTATACCGGTACGCCAGAAGAACTTCTTGCCCTGATTCAGGCTATTGAACAAAAACACGGCAGGGACCGGAGCAAAGAACGGCGCTGGGGGGAGCGCAGCCTGGATATTGATATACTGCTCTTTGGCCGCCGTATCATCCACAATCCCCCGCTGCTCGAAATCCCCCATCCCCGGCTTAATGAGCGGGCCTTTGCCCTTGTTCCGCTGCTGGAACTTGCGCCCAAACTGCAAGACCCGCGCAACGGCCTTTCTTTTAGCGGCTATCTGCCGCGGCTTCAAAATCAAAGTGTAATACAGTATTGATTTTCGCAAAAAAGATGACTTAAAAAGCTTGACAAAGCGAATTTCCGTGCTATAATCTCGACAAACGAAAGATTGAAATGAACGATTGAACGATTTGGATGAGGTATTGCCTGATGACACTGGAGACAAGGCGGAAAGAAATCTTTCATTTGCTGCAAAACAACGTCAGTCTGGAAACAAACAAACTTGCGGCTATGTTCGGCGTTTCCCCGGTAACCATTCGCCGCGATTTTGAATACCTTGAAAAATCCGGCCTCGTTACCACCATTTACGGCGGCGCCATGGTAAACCACACCTTGCCCGATATGGGTCTGGAAGAAGACACAGGCCGCCTTATTATTCTGGAAAAACACCTGATTGCCAAAGCCGCCGCCGAACTGCTCAAACCGGGCGACACGATACTGCTTGACGCCGGCAGCACCACCAAAGAATTGGCAATCGAATTATTGACAAAAACCAATATCACCGTGCTGACAAATTCAATTTTGGCAATCAATGTTTTGGCCCAGGGCAACAACACTATTTCCCTGATGATTCTACCCGGTTCCTTTAAAAAGACCACCATGTGTTTTTTGGGCGCGATAACCCTGGACTTCCTGGATTTTGTTCATGTTGATTACTCGTTCATCGGCGTGACGGCGCTGTCCTTCGAGCATGGCGGGACCATTCCCGACCCGGAAGAAGCATACATAAAAAGAAAAATGGCAAAATCGGCAAACCATACGGTCGTACTGGCCGACCACAGAAAAATCGGCCATTCTTCGATGTTTACCGCCCTTTCGACAGAGGATATTGATATTTTAATCACCGGCAAGGGAAGCGCCGGGCAGCTTCAGCCCTTCCGTGACGCCGGTATTCAAGTTATAGAGGCGGATGGAGCGATGACAGAGTCAATAAGCTGAAGGAGCCGGAGATGGAAGCGCGGACATGCATTCTAAAAACAGAAAAGCTCTGCAAGGAATTCGACCGCGTGCGCGTGCTTTCTGATGTTGATTTTGAACTACGCGCAGGAGAAATCCATTCGCTTGTCGGCGAAAACGGCGCGGGCAAATCTACCTTTGTAAAAATACTTTCCGGCGTATACCATCCCAGTTCCGGCAACTGCGTGATGAACGGGAAGCAAGTTTACTTCAAAGCGGCAAAGGACAGCGAAAAAGCCGGAATTTACACAATACATCAGGAGATCAACCTTGTTCCGTTTTTTAACACCTACCAGAATATTTTTATCGGCAACGAACT
>JAIRTD010000006.1 GCA_031255115.1 Spirochaetaceae bacterium
ATCGTACAGCAAAGCGCAAGGGATAGAAGCGGAAATTCCGCAGGAATTGGAGCGGATAGCCCGGTCCGGCGCTTGCGCCGGATGCGCCCAAATCCACAAGTTTAATCGTGTCAGAACACCAGTCAATAATAGGGAAACTCCACTGATGAAAGGATTTACTATCTGTATTTTTATACGGTTGACAGAATTCCCGGTGAAATTTACAATATATTATTCATTCGATCGATTAACACGGCGGCTCGCGCCGCCTAAAAAGGGGTTATCAGCAGCGCTTCGCGTTGCTGTTCGATTAACATGGCGGCTCGCGCCGCCTAAATAAGGGGTTATAATAATGAAAGACCGGCATATTTTCTTTTATATGGGGCTTATTGCTCTGGTCCTGGTTTCCTGTAGCAAGCCGGATGCTTCGGTTATTTCGCAGGCCGCGGCCTCTTCGTCGCAGCCTGCGGCCGGGGCTTTTCTGTCCGAGGGTATGGCGCTCAGGGTCAATTCCAGTTTCTGCGTGGCGGTAACAGACGACGAGGGGGAGCTTACCGGCGTCAAGTGGAGTGATTCGCTTATTCTGGGCGAGCGGGTTTTTATTCTCGGCGAATCGGCCAAATACACCTATGCCGGGGACAAGGCGGAATACGATTTTACTCCGGTGAGGCGGGAAAACGGCAGAGAGGGTTTTATGTTCAGTTCCCAGCTTGCCCCGGCGGGGGACCTTGCCGTGGTGGTTGAAGAAAGGGCGGTGCTTTACAGGGAGCCGCGCAATACCGACGCGCTGAGTACCATATTGCCGGTAAAAACGGTGATTGTTACATATCCCGAAACAGGGAGGGACGGTTTTGTACAGTTCCAGGCCTACGATGCGGAGCGTCAGCGCTATTACCGGGAGAGCTTTATCAAAACCCAGCCGCTTTCCTTTGCTTATGCTGATGTTCAATCTGTTATACTGCTTCATACCGCCTCGGTGCTGGGGTCGAGTGAGACTATACGCAAAGAGGCCCTCCTTGACGCGGCCTATAATGACTATCCCGGGTCGGTTTTTGCCGCCGAGATACGGGAGCTTTTAAGCGGCGGCAAGGACGTACGGGCCAGTCTCCTGAGTTCCCTGTGGATCAATGATCATGATGTCAATGTGCGGGACATGCCTGACGAAAACCGCGGTAAGATCATCACTCAGCTTTCCCTGGATACAGAGGTAAGTATTTCGGAAGAAACAATCGAAACGTACACCGTGAACGGACAAAGCGCCAGGTGGTACCATATTACCAGTCCGGTAGAGGGCTGGGTATTCGGAGCCTTTCTCGGCAAGTAGGGGCGGCCGGTTTTGTGCGCGGCAGCATGGAAGAGAACGCCGGGGAAGACCCTGCTTATCTGGGACAGCAGCTTATTACCTGTATAGGCAACAAGCGGCGTCTTCTTGATTTTATAGGCAGGGCCCTTGAACAGGTCTGCCTGCGGCTTGGGCAGGACCGCCTGACCCTTTTTGACGTATTCAGCGGTTCCGGCGTTGTGAGCCGTTTTTTTAAGCGGCGCGCCCGTCTGCTTGTCAGTAACGATCTGGAGCCGTACAGCGAATGTATTAACCGCTGTTACCTTGCCAATCGTTCAGAACTTCCGCTTGCGGAGCTGAAAAAACTGCATCGGCGTCTGCTCGAAAGACTTTCGGGCCCCCGGCAGCCGGGTTTTATCGCCGAACTGTACGCTCCCCGTGACGAGGACCGTATCAGGCCGGGTGAACGGGTTTTTTATACCCCTCAAAACGCCTGCTATATAGACAGCGCACGGCAGTATATCGGGGAACTTTCAAAAGAGCTCCAGCCTTTTTTTATCGCCCCCCTTCTTTCCGAAGCCTCGATACACGCCAATACCGCCGGGGTTTTTAAGGGCTTTTACAAGGACCGCGCCACCGGCATAGGCCGTTTTGGCGGGGTGGGGGAGGACGCCCTGGGCCGTATCCGGGGAAATATCGCTCTGCCCTTTCCAATATTCAGCCGTTTTGAGTGCCCGGTGGAAATTCACCGCGAAGACGCCAATACCCTGATCCGGCGCCTTCCTGAGCTTGACCTTGCCTATATTGACCCCCCATATAATCAGCACCCCTATGGTTCAAACTATTTTATGTTGAACCTTATTACCCGCTATGAGCGGCCCGCAGCGTTGAGCCCGGTTTCGGGCATCCCCCCCAGCTGGAACCGTTCCAGATATAACCGGAAGCGTGAAGCCGCGGCAGCCCTGGAGGAGCTGGCCCTGAACCTCAAGGCAAAATTCCTCCTTGTATCCTATAATTCTGAAGGCTTTATTGGCCGGGAAGAAATGGAGGCGCTGCTTTCAAAAACCGGGAAGCTCACCGTACTTGAAACCTGCTATAATACCTTCCGGGGCAGCCGCAACCTCAAACAGCGGGAAATTCACCTAAGTGAGTATCTTTATCTTGTTGAAAAAACCTGAACGTCCCGGACCTTATGCCGCATAATTGACACATACTCCCTGTACAGGCTAGACTATTCAGCGTGGAAACAAAGAAGAACGTCCTTATTGTTACTGACGGCGCGGAATCCACAGTTAAGGTGGCCGGCGAGATAGCTGCTGTTTTTACCGCCGCTTCCCCGGGCAGCAAGGTTAAGGTGCTTAAAGCCGCCGACTTTGTTGCTACAGACCTCCTCCCCGCGGATATCTGCTTTTTCGGCGTCGAGGCGCCTGCTCCGGCTTGTTTTGCGGGTCTGGAACAGCTGCTCCTCCATATCAATCTTGCCGGGCGTCCTGGGGGACTTTTCGCCGGATCGGACAAGGCCGCGGCCTATCTGCGCCGTATCGTTCGTGACTCCGAACTCCGTATCAGCGCCAAACCCTTTGTGGCCGGCAAGTCTGGTTCGGTAAAAGCCTGGACAAAAACCGTAAAATAGGGAGCCTCCCATGGACAAAACCTTTGATCTCGACCGGTATATCAGGCGGGTTCCTGATTTTCCCAAAAAAGGCGTTCTTTTTTATGATATTACCAGCATACTTACCCAGCCTGAGGCTTTTTGCTATTGCGTGGAGGCCATGGTTTCGCACTACAGCGGCGGGGAAATAGACGCGGTCGCGGCGATAGAGGCCAGGGGCTTTCTTTTTGCCGCCCCCTTTGCCTGCCGTATGGGCATACCTCTGATACTGGTACGCAAAAAAGGCAAACTCCCCGGCCGGACACTGACCAAAAAATACCAGCTCGAATACGCCGAGGCGGAAATAGAACTCCACGCCGACGATGTCAAGGCGGGCCAGAAAGTGCTTCTTTTGGACGACCTCATCGCCACCGGCGGAACCCTCTCCGCCGCCAGGGAACTGCTCCAAAAAGCCGGCGCCGAAGTCCCGGAGATTTTCGGCGTTGTAGGACTCCCCTTCCTTAATTTTGAATCCAAACTGGCGCCAACCCCGGTGCGTACCCTGATAAACTACGATTCGGAGTAGAAAGCCCGTCCCGCAGGGTCCTTTGAGGATTTACGGGACGCCTTTTTTGTGCGCGGACCCGAGCATTGCTGCCAGGCCGTTTTCCGCCTTGACAAAAAAGTACCCCTTTTATACTATATCAATGGCTCTTGACATTTATAGATGTCAACCACTTTCCCCGGTTGTGTAATGGTAGCACAGCAGACTCTGGATCTGTTTGTGGGGGTTCGAATCCTCCCTGGGGAAAAGAAAGCGCATAACGGCTTGTTTTTATGGAGAAACCGCCGATTTTTCTCCAACACTTTCAACCCCAGGTTCCTGAAAGTGCGGCCCCTTCGTCTATCGGTTAGGACATGAGATTCTCAATCTTAAAAGAGGGGTTCGATTCCCCTAGGGGCTAAAAATTATTACAGATACTATAACCAACAACCACAAAAGGCATACCCGCAGGCATGGAAGCTTGCTGACAGGTTCTCCTTCAGAATCCCAGAAAATAAACTTGCTGCTTTAGAAAATACTTGATACCATAGAGAAAGAATTGATCTTGATATCGTGTAGAAGGAATCGATATGGAAGAAGGCAGTCCTTTTAATCGTCTGGTATCAGAGCTGAGCCTGAATGAGCGAAAGGCGCTTCTTTCCAGGCTTAGTTCCCAGTCTGAGCTTACCAAAGAACCTCTCTACGCGCCGGCGGGAAACGCGCCTGTTCAGGATATAAAAAGCCAGTATACGGGTGTCCCCTGGTATCTGCGGATTTTTTATTTTCTGCTGGGGCTGGTTAAGGCCAAATCTCCCTTGAACGTGTATGAGGACAGCATGATAGCGAGGCTGGGGAGTACTATTGATTCCAGGCGGCGGGGGCTTTACGATTACCGCCGTGAACTGCTCCTGTCCGAATTCTACAGGGAATGTGTCAATCTCAAGGAAAGTTCCCGTTTCTTTTACACGGCCCTGGATCTGAGCGTCAACCGGGACAAGGGGGCGTTTTTCGCCTTTCTCGCTTCCCTTGAATTTCCCGATCTGCATCAGCGTCTGGTTACCGAGACCGATCCTGTGCTGATCGTTCAGAAGAATGCGTCCATATCCGAGGCCGAGGTGCATCAGACCGCCATAAGAGCCATGGATGATATTTTCGAGACCATTACCGAAGAACAGCGAAGCCTCATGTACTTTAACGCCCGCTGTCTCTTCTGCCTCAAGGAACTTTCGGCTTTTCTCTACGACCGTCTTCTTTCGGCTTTTAGTTCTGATTCCGCCCAGGGCCAGGTCTGTTTGGCGCGGCTGGTTCTGGAACAGCTTGTGAATCTTAACAA
>JAIRTD010000038.1 GCA_031255115.1 Spirochaetaceae bacterium
GGGCGACTACGCGGTGATTAAACCCCTGCTCGTCCAAAAAGGAAAAACCTACCGGGTCGCCCTGGATGTGGATGTGAGTATTTCCGAGACGGACTAGCCACTGGCGGCAAAACGGCCACGGCCCGGAACATGAAAAGGGACGGCCTTGACCCCGAGCAGATACGTTCGTATACGCAGCTTTCTCTGGAGGAAATAGAAAAGCTGTAACCAGTCATGACATATCCTAACCCGGCAGGCGGCCGTTGTTTTCCGGCAAAAAAAAGGCCGGCTGTTACACCGGCCCTGCCCTTGAGGCATGTCGGAAATATAGTGATTTGGGAGGGGAACTATAGGTCCGACACCTACAATATCGGAATTTCGCCGGTTTTTCTTTAAAAATTTCCATAAAGGAACGGATAATAGCCGTTTGATCCCAGGGCAGTATGGACGTCCAATCTGATTTTTCGACCATGAAGCGTTTACACGCTTGCAAACTTCTACTATAATTGTCTCATGCGTGGTGTAATTTTCATCCGTATTTTTGCGGCGCTGGGCATACTGGCGGCCATTGTCATGGGCGTAGGTCTGGGGCTGTCCCTGGCCACGACGGAGAATATCAAAAACCTCGAAAACTTCGTTGCCTTTGCCCCTGCCCTTCCCACCAAAATCGTGGATATGAACGGTACGGTGATTACCGAATTTACCGGCGAAGAAAAGCGGGAGCTTGTTCCTTTAAGCGAGCTTCCCAAACATCTTATCCATGCGGTTCTTGCCAGGGAGGATCCGAATTTTTACCGGCACAGAGGATTCAGCGTCCGGGGTATAGCGCGGGCCGCTTTTGGCAGGGCCATAGGCAGAAATCTCGGCGGCGGTTCGACCATTACCCAGCAGGTGGCCGGTACCCTGTACACCGACCGTACCGAAAAAACCATCAAGCGGAAGATCAGGGAGCTCTGGTGGGCCTTTCAAATGGAAAGGCGTTATACGAAAAATGAGATACTGGAAATCTACCTCAACTACATGATGATGGGTCCGGGAACCTACGGGGTAGAAGCGGCGAGCAAGTACTTTTTCGGCCACAGCGCCAGGGAGATAAGTCTGGCTGAGGCGGCTATTCTTGTGGTTCAGCTTTCAAATCCGTCGCGGTACAATCCTCTGGACAATCCCAACGACGCCATGGACCGGCAGCGTTCTGTTTTAAACCGCATGATTGAAATGGGCTACACGACCCGCGAAGAAGCGGAAGCGTCCTTCAACGAGTACTGGGACAATTACGACTATACCAGAGAATCAACCGCGGCCTACTACAACCGGCAGGACAGCGCCCCGTGGTTTAGCGAATATGTCCGCCGCGAACTGGATACCATGATGTACGGCGTTATGGACTATTACCGGGACGGCTATACGGTAATCACCACCCTGGATCTGCGTTACCAGCAGGCCGCGGAAAAATACATGGCCGAGGGTCTCAAACGGGCCAATGAGGAATTCACCCGGTCAAGGGGTTCCCGGCTTACCCAGGCCGAACGTATCTATGTTCCTGTGGTGGATCTTCTTTCCCTGTATTTTGACCTTGGCGGCATACACGCCACTGCCGACGCGCAGAACGAGCAGCGGGCCTATTCGCGTTTTACCAGAACCATCAATCCTGTGGTTGACATGGCGTCGCTGGTATTCGGCATTCAGGACCTCAAGACTTTAAGCAGCACGGCCTTTGCCAGGCTCAAGGACAGCGCCGAGAGGAATACCGTAGAAGGCGCCCTCATCGCCCTGGAAAACGAGACCGGCTATATCAAGGCCCTGATAGGCGGTTCCCAGTTCAGTCAGTCCAATCAACTTATCCGGGCGACCCAGGGTTCCATACAGCCGGGGAGTACCTTTAAGCCCCTGTACTATTCTGCCGCCATTGATTCGCGAAACTTTACCGCCGGCACGCTTATTTACGATGTGCCCATGGTTTTTTATAACGAGAACGGCACGCCCTATATTCCCCTTAATTTCCGGGGTGAATGGAAGGGGCAGGTATTGCTCTGGGAAGCTCTGGCAAATTCCATGAACGTGCCTTCGCTCAGGGTGCTGGACAGCATAGGCTTTTCAGCGGCCATAGACCGGGCGGCGCTGCTTTTGGGCATCACCAATCCCGAAGAAATACGGCGGACCTTTCCCAGAGTGTATCCTTTGGGCCTGGGCATCATTTCGGTATCGCCGCTCAAAATGGCCAAGGCCTTTGCCACCTTTGCCAACGAGGGCCGGGAAGTTACCCCCATAGCGATAAGATCGGTTGAGGACCGGAACGGCAAGGTAGTACTTGATCCAGAGCGGGAACTCCGCGTTACCCAAAGGCAGAGGGGCGAATCGCTCCAGATCATCAGTCCGCAAAACGCCTATATCATGACCAGCATACTGCGAAAGACCGTTGATTCGGGGACGCTTTCGGCGCCTTCGGGCTGGGGGGCCAAATTCACCTTCCGGGACGAGCGGGGAAACAGGTTCAGAATGCCCGCGGCGGGCAAGACCGGAACACCCCAGAACTGGTCCGACGCCTGGGCCATAGGCTATACGCCCTATTACACCACCGCGGTGTGGTTTGGCTTTGACCGTCCCGGAAATTCCCTGGGCGTCAATCTTACCGGCTCGACTCTTTCCGGTCCTATATGGGCGGATTTTATGCGGGACATACATCAGGGACTTCCGCCGAGGGACTTTGTGCGGCCCGCCACCGGACTCATAGACGCCAAGGTCTGTACCCAGACCGGCCTCCTGTGGACGCCCGGCTGTCCGGGGGAGATTACCCTCCCCTTCCTCGAAGGAACCCAGCCAAGGCAGCACTGCGACCAGCACCAGAATTCGGTAAGTGCAAGCAGCGGCCCTGCTTCAAACCTGCGGCCCGTGATTTTTGACACCATGTCCATAGACCTTGACAACGCCCTTGACCAAATCAAAAAGGTCGAACTGGACCTGGACGGGCTTCCGGTAAGGCCGGGCTCGGAAAACACCGGAACCACAAACCGGAACAGGGGCCGGAATCAGATTCAGAATCAGGAGTACGATATAGAACTGCCTGATTATAACCCCTTGCTGGAGTGAACCAGAATACCGGAATATGCAGGTCCCCATAGAAGATATAAAAGTAAAAAAGAGAATCAGAAAGGATCTTGGTAATATTGAAGAGCTGGCCGAGAGCATGCGGCGTTTCGGCCAGCTCAATCCCATTACCATTACGCGAAAAAATGTGCTTATCGCCGGCGGCAGGAGGCTTGAGGCCGCCCGGCGGCTGGGCTGGCATGTTATCAGCGCCGAGGTGCTCGACGTGTCCGACAAGGTTTCCGTTTTGGAACTCGAAATAGAAGAAAACCTCCAGCGGCAGGATTTTTCTCCCGGCGAAATCAGCGAGGCCGCAAAGGAACTCGACAAACTTAAACATCCGGGCTTTTTTAGAAAAATCTGGAACGCTCTAGCAAAATTGGTAAAAAAAATATTCAGAATTGAACACTAATTTCCTAAAACAGGCACATCTGGCAATATTGAATAATACCGGATATAAAAGTACTATATTTATGTGAAGAATATTATCCGCCCTTTACAGCGCTCTATCGAAAATCTGATCACAAAAATGAGCCTCGGCATGAGGGCCAAATTAATTATTATATTTGTCATCATAAAGGTCATACCTCTTTTGCTGCTTACTTTTATGGCCTGGCGTCAGGCAGTACGGCTGGGCGGCGAGTTAAACCGCCGTACCCAGGAACTCAC
Source organism: Spirochaetaceae bacterium (assembly GCA_031255115.1). Lineage (GTDB taxonomy): Bacteria > Spirochaetota > Spirochaetia > Treponematales > Breznakiellaceae > JAIRTD01. The sequence goes on from JAIRTD010000038.1 coordinate 3,733, forward strand.
CGCCAAGGCAAACGACGCCCTGGCGGAAATGGGACGCATAGCGGTTGAAGATTCGGTTGGCGCGCTCAACAACCTGGCCACGGAACAGATAGAAAGAACCAGCACCGACACGGCAAAGCGGGTGGCGGATTTTCTCTACGAAAGGGACAGGGATATACTCTACGCCGCGGGACTCCCCCCTGACGAAGCGGCCTACCAGCATTTTCTCTCGTCCAAGACCGGCAGGCTCATCAAAGAACGGGAATGGGTGCTTGACGACGCCGGAACTGCGTGGGTTCCCAAAGAAGCGCTTGCCACAGGGGATTATTCTCCTTCGACCAATTCCGAAAATGACACCAACTACCATAACCTTCCCCGTATACTCTGGGAGACCGAAGAGCGGCCCCTGTATCTTGAGATGACCTATGTGGACCTCAACGGAAACGAGCGTATCAAAATAACAAACTCTGACCGGATGAGCAGCGTCAAAAAGAACGTTGCCTCAAGGCTCAACACCTATATAAAAGCCGAAACCTACTTTACCGAGCTTAAAGGCCTCAAACCCGGCGAGGTGTATGTTTCCGAAGTAATAGGCGCCTATGTGCGTTCCCGGCTTATCGGCATGTACACGCCGGAAAACGCCGCGGCCAGGGGCCTTGAGTTTGCCCCGGAAGAAGAAGCCTATGCCGGGAGGGAAAACCCCAACGGCAGACGCTTTAAGGGCATCATACGCTGGGCCGCGCCGGTGGTACAAAACGGCGTCGTCTCAGGCTATGTT
>JAIRTD010000058.1 GCA_031255115.1 Spirochaetaceae bacterium
TCTCAGCGCGGTGTATTATCCCACCAGGGAGGCAAGGGAGGCCGCCGCCCAGGCTGCTTCGCGTTCCGAAGTTCTCAGGGGCTTTACCCGCGTAGAACGGGCGCCCATAGAACCGGGAACCTACTATGTAACGGTATACTATCCCGGCGATAACAATTATCAGTACGCGAAACTTGATGTTGAACTAACCATACATCCCGCCGTGCGGCGTCAGGCTCCGCAGTAAGCCGGAGCGTACTCAAAGAGAACCAAGCTGGCCGCAGGCGCCTGATACGCCCTGCCCTCTGCGGTAACGGATCGTAACATGCTGCCCCCTTTCCTCAAGGGCCGAGGCAAAAGAGCTTATTTCTCCGGTCGAGGGCGTTTCCAGTTCTTTTCCTTCAAATAAAAGGCCGGGTACGGGATTCCAGGGTATGAGATTTACCACCGACTCAAGACCTTTGGCAAAGGCCGCGAGAGCAGTGGCGTCTTCTTTTCGCGTGTTAATGCCCCGCAAAAGCACCAGTTCCAGGGTTATGCGTCTCTTTACCGTTTTCTGGTAGTCAAGAAGGGCGGTCTTGAGTTTATCAAGGGGATTGGACCTGTTTACCGGCATGAGGCGGGAGCGGAGTTCGCTGTCGGCGCTGGCAATAGAGATGGCAAGTTCCAGCGGGGGGCCTTTTTCGGCGAGGCCGGCTATGCCGTCGATGATACCGCAGCTTGACAGGGTTATGCGCCGTTTTGAAAAATTAAAGCCGTCTGGATCTTCTATAACCGCTACGGCCTTACGGAGTTCTTCAAGATTAAGGAGGGGTTCGCCCATACCCATGATGACGATGTTGGAGAGGCCCTGGTCAAAAAATTTAAGGCGGAGAAACTGCTCGACGATTTCGGCCGCGCTGAGGTTGCGCCTAAAACCCAGGGTTCCTGTTTTGCAGAATACGCAGCCCATGGGGCAGCCCGCCTGGGTAGAAAGGCAGGCGGTCTTTCTTCCTTCCTGGTCTTTAAGCAGCACCGCTTCTATCTTTGCCTGGTCGTGGAGGGATATTACCAGCTTGACTGTTCCGTCGCCGTCCTCCAGGGCCTCCTGGCCCGTGGTGCTGTATACGACGGAACAGCGTGAAAGTTCTTCCCGCAGGGAACGGGGAAGGTTGGTCATCTGGTCAAACGACGATGCTCCGCGGACCAGCCATTCGCTTATCTGCCGCCCCCGGTAGGCGGGGATTTCCCTTCCCAAAAGATCGGGCAGCGCCCGGACAAGTCCGTCAGGAGTATAGCCGCTGAGCGCCTTCATGGGCTATGCCCGGAGCCGGTCAAGAAACTCGCTTACATGGTTATTGCGTATACCGGTGCGGAGAAAATCTCCGAGCACCGCTATGGCCTTGGTTCTGTCCCCCCGTTTTACCCAGCAGTCGGCAAGTTCTATATAGAGCCGGTAGTTTCTTGTTTCCTGCTGAACAAGTCTGGCCAGGGATTCAATGGCCTCCTCGTACTTGTTCTGGGACTTTGCCACCAGGGCGAGGCCGAGAACCGCGTAGGTATCGAATTCAATATTAAGGGCCCTGCGGTAATACTCGACCGCCTTGTCGTCCTGGTTCATATTGTGGTACGCGTCACCGGCGCGGGTTAAGATCACCTTGTTTCGCGGATCCTGGTCCAGTATGCGGTTCCAGTACTCAAGCGAACGGTCCTGCTGGTTTAAGCCCCGGTAACAGTCGGCAAGGCCGAAGAGGGCGTAAAAATTAAACGAGTCCATGGACAGGGCGCGTTCAAAATACGCTATGCCGTCCTGAAAGGTTTTAAGTTTGCGGTGGCAGTTTCCTATGGATGTAAGGACCCGTATATCCACCGTACCCTGGTTAATGACGAGCATTTTTTCCCAGTAGAAAAGGGCGTCCCGGTATTCCTTAAAGTCGTAGTGAAGATGACCGAGGCCTATGATGGCGTAGGGGTTGTTCTCTTCCATCTCAAGAACCTTGAGGTATACTTCTTTGGAATGTTTAAAGTCCCTGACCTTGCGGTACGCGTCGGCGACCCTGGTAAGAACAGTGATGTTCTTGTCGTCGTGAAGCAGGTACTGCTCCCAGATTTCTATGGCTTTGTGGTACTGGTTTAGCGCCTTGTAACAGTCGGCCAGGCCGAACAGGGCGTAGTTGTTCCCCGGATGGTGGACAAGACAACGCCGGTAATACTCTACCGCGTCGCGGAAAGAGCCGCATTTACGCGCCGCGTCGCCAAGACCCACCAGGGCGTAATTGTTCTCCGGTTCGGTTACCAGGATTTTGGCGAAACAATCCATCGCTTCTCTGGTTTTATTTTCCTTGAGAAGCTGGTATCCCCGCTTTGACAGTTCGGAGATTTCGGAGACTTCCGTATCAACAGGTAAATCTTCTTCCTTTGTCGTCATGGAAAGTCCGCTTTGTAAAATTTCATCACTCATTACAAGATACCTCTTCTTTTAATAGTTTTTGTATTACGAACGATAACTGCGCAATTATCGGTTCAGACTTTTTATGGTCAGGGGCGATCCAGTACATCCTCAGCGCGTCAAGGGCCCTGCCTTTGGACAAGTAATAATCTCCGACCCGTACAAGACCGTCGGTATAGCCGGTGGTGAGAAACACCCTCCTGGCCCCTTCGATATCTCCCGAGTTAAAAAGCATATTGCCCTTGCGGTTGAGGGCCGCTTTTTGGGCGCCGTCAATTTCCGCTTTCCGGACAGTCTTAATAAAAATGTCTTCACCCGTAAAGCGTTCAAACACTTTTTTAGTATCCATTTTTGACCTTATGTCGCTTATTATACGGCGACTTTTACTAAAATGGCAAGGAAAATATTTGTATTTATATAATATCTCCAAAATGGTAATTATTCAAGGGGTTTACGCCAAATTTTTGAAAAAAAATCAATTTTTGAACGTCCAAATGCCCTTGAGTCCTTTTTGGAGAGATTTTCGGGGATATTGAGGCTTTCTTCCCCTGGATAATGGATGACGAGGAGGCTGTTTTCGCTCATAAGCGGCGAAAATGCTATAGAAGAAAGAAGTTCATTTTTGAATTTATAGGGGAAGGGCGGGTCGCAGAATATGATGTCAAAGGGCTGTTTTGCCCGTTTTATGTACAATTCGGCCGACATAAAGCGGCAGCGTATGCGTACCGGCGAAAGAGCGGCGTTTTTAAGGAGAATTTCCCGCTTTTGCCGGTCCATTTCCACGGCTTCGACGCTTTTGGCCCCCCTGGAGGCCGCCTCGAGGGCTATGATTCCCGATCCGGTAAAGAGGTCAAGAAAGGATTTTTCGGATAAATCACCCAGAATGGCAAAAACCGACTCCCGCATGCGGTCCATGGCAGGGCGTATGACGCCGCCGGGGACTTCCACCCGTCTGCCCCGGAGGGATCCGCCGGTAATTCTCAAGTGTTTTAGTATTCCTTGAGAAGTTCGCTGAGTTCGTCGGCGCTGACCACCAGGGCATCGGTCCCGGCGGCTTCGCCCTGGTCCCTGGCGTCGCTGATAAAACGCTTCCGTTCCGCCGAAAGCCGCTGAAAAGCCCTGATTTTTTCCTGTATCAGGGGAAAGCGGTCCACCGAAACGCTTCCGGTTCCGTTGAGTATGTTGTACAGCAGGGTGTCAAGCTGTTCCTCGGTCTCTTCAAGATTGTGGAACTGTTCGTCCCGCTCTATGAGTTTTCCGTTTTTGAGCAGGGCGTCAAGGAGGCTCGAAAGGCTGGCGTCGATAAAGGCCAGATCGTCAAGGGTCTTTCCGAGGTAGATGTCAGGGTCAGCGTCAAGCCTGAGAAGGTCTTCTAGCATCCTGAGTCTTACCTTGAGGATAAAAATATTATCTTCAAAATTGATGCGCTTGTTCATGTGCCGGTTTACCCTGGTCTTATTATCGGCAGAAAAGCGCGGATGGCTTAGCCCGGTGTTTTTTCGGGGCGGGCTTTAATCTCAGGCCCCGGCTCCGGCTCAATCCCCGGCGGCCCAGTTCCGGCGGGTTGAGAGGGCCGGCTCAATCTCCGGCGGCGGCCCAGTTGCGGCTGCGGCCCACGGCCTTATGCCAGCCGGCGATAAGTTTTTCCCGTTTCTCCGCGTCCATCCTGGCCGAAAAAACCGCGTCGCGCTGCCAGCGGCTTTTTACCTCGTCCGTGTCCTTCCAGAAACCTGCGGCAATGCCCGCAAGACAGGCCGCGCCAAGGGCCGTGGTTTCGTGCACCACGGGGCGGAGTATCTTGCTGTTCAAAATATCCGCCTGAAACTGCAGGAGGAATCCGTCCCTGCTGGCGCCGCCGTCTACCTTTAGTTCGGCGAGCTTTGCGCCGGTGTCCTTTTCCATGGCGCGGACCAGATCAAGCACCTGGTAGGCGATGGATTCTTCGGCGGCGCGGATGATGTGGTAGCGCTTTGTTCCCCTGGTGATTCCCACGATGCAGCCCCGGGCGTACATATCCCAATAGGGCGCGCCGAGCCCGGTAAAGGCCGGTACCAGATAGACCCCGCCGGTATCGTTGACCTTGCCGGCATAGTACTCCGCGTCGGGGCTTTCGGTGATAAAACGCAGTTCGTCGCGGAGCCACTGCATGACCGCGCCGCCTACAAAGACCGAGCCTTCGAGGGCGTATTGTACCTTGTCGGAAAGGCCCGCGGCGATAGTGGTAATGAGCCCGTTCTGGCTTTCCGCCGCTTCCCGGCCGGTGTTCATAAGGAGGAAGCAGCCGGTACCGTAGGTGTTCTTTGCCTCTCCTTTTTCAAAGCAGCACTGCCCAAAAAGCGCGGCCTGCTGGTCCCCGGCATCGCCTGAAAGGGGAATCTCCCGTCCCTGGATATTGACATTACCGTAGACCGTACTGGAGGGCCGTACTTCGGGAAGGCAGGCGGCCGGTATGTCCAGGACTTCAAGCAGTTTTTCGTC
>JAIRTD010000060.1 GCA_031255115.1 Spirochaetaceae bacterium
CTGGCGCCGGGGATGGGGCCGTCAAAGGCGAGTATCCAGGCGCTCATTTCTTTGATGAGGGGGAGCAGGTCTTTTGGTTCAAGGCTGCCTTCAACAATAAGGTAAAAACCGGTACGGCAGCCCATGGGGCCAAAGTATACAATCCGCTGACTCCAGGCCTGGTGGGACCTGAGAAAGGTTGCGCCAAGGTGTTCGATGGTATGCAGGGCGGGCATATCTATCACCGGTTCCCGGTTTGGCTGCTTAAAGCGGAGGTCAAAGGTGGTAAGCACGGTCTGGCCAAAGCGGTCTTTGCGGGACACATAAAGCCCCGGAAGGAGCCGCAGGTGGTCAATCTGAAAACTGGCTATCTTTTCCATGGTGTACTCCATTCGTTTATGATACGGCAGACTATCTGCCCTGAGTGCATCGACGCAAGGGGAAGAAATTCATCAAAGGCCAGGGGCGATTCGGTGCCGGCTATGTCGGAAAGGGCCCTGATAATCAGCGCGGGGACGGCAAAGAGAAAGCAGGTATGGGCGACGGCGGCGCCTTCCATCTCCACGGCCTTTACCTGGGGAAAGCTCTTCCGCAGCGCCTCGAGGCGGCTGCTTTCGTACATAAAGGTGTCTCCTGACGCGATGACGCCCCTGACTGCCGCAAAGTCCTCTGGCAAAATATTTTCCGCCTTGAGTTCTGCCACGGCTCTTTCGGCCCTGAGTATGAGGTCCTCCTTGACCGGGAACTCCGCGGGGCAGCCGGGAAGCTGGCCGGGCTTGTACTTAAAGCCTGTTAGGTCCACATCATGGTAGAGGAGCCCTGTCGAAATGACCGCGTCGCCGAATTTAAGGGAAGGGTCTATGCCGCCTGCCGAACCTGAATTGATAACCAGGTCAGGATGGTAGCTCTGGATAAGAAAAGCCGTTCCCAGCGCGGCGTTTACCTTGCCTATGCCGCAGCGCAATAGCGCCGTTTCCTTGCCTTCAAGCTCACCCGAAATAAATTCAAAAGGACCTATGGTTTTAGTTTGGGTATACTTCATGCGGGAACGCAGCAGTTTTACTTCGTCTTCCATAGCGCCGATAACACCTATCATACTTACTCCTGTTTGCCCTTGGTTTGTTGAAGCCTAAAGAGAAGCCCCATGCCCCAAACGCTGCTCCGGTTTCGGCCCCGTTCCTTGGAAAGGTAGAGGGCCTCATCGGCCCGTTTGATGATTTCGTCAGGACATGCCTTGTCTTTTTCGGTAAAGGTAACTACGCCTATGCTGACTGTAACCGGCGGCAGGGGAGGCATCCAGGGAACGGTCATCTTTGAAATCTGTATACGCAGCCGCTCCGCCACTATCCAGGCGGTGTCCTTGTCTGTTTCGGGAAGCAGCACGGTAAATTCTTCTCCGCCAAAACGCGAAGGTATATCTTCGGTACGGACACAGGTTTTAAGGGTCAGGGCTATGGATTCAAGGACACGGTCTCCGGCCAGGTGACCATAGGCGTCGTTAAAGTTTTTAAACTTGTCCACGTCAAGCACCATGAGGGAAGCGGGTTTCTTAAAACGCCGTACCCGCGCCAGTTCCTCGGTGAGACGGCTCATAAAAAAGCCGTGGTTAAAAAGGCCGGTTTTGACATCCCGTACCGAATGTTCATAGTGGAGATGGTTTTGTATGGCCTGGGCAACAAAGGACATAAACTGGGTGAGGTAATTCAGTTCCTGGTTATTGTACTTGTCCCCCAATATTTTTGAACCAACGAGGATGAGGCTGTAGAGCCCGGAGGGTCCGAGTATGGGGACCACCAGTTCAGGGTGAAGGTCATCCATAATCTTCACCGCGTCTTTATCTTCCATCTGCTCAAGGAGCAGATCGTAGCTTATGGGTTTTTTATATTTCTGAAAAAAGGCCTCGAAGGGGGCTATGCTGTCTATGTTGAGGGAGAGGTCTATCATCTTGTAGTTTTTGTAGCCCTTGGTGGTGATGGTCTCCTTGTTCTGCAGGGGCCTGAGTATAAAAAAGATAAACGAAGGTAAAAAATGATCAGAAATCTGCCACACCGTAGCGTCCATTATGTCGTCAATGGTAGTGCGGTTAAAAATATCCACGGCGCTGCTGAGAAGATTTTTGTACCCCCGTATTTCATTATTCAGATTATCAATGTGCTTAAAAATGCCTATTTCCTGCAAAAGGCCATAATGCTCCAGGACTTTGGGGTTTGATAAAAAATCATCCTCAATATCTGTGGGTTTCATTATGTTGTCGAATACCGTTCTGTTACCTGTCTGCGCCAGTCTGAACGGACGTTTTGGTCTTCCCACTGAAGTATCTTTTTAATTTGAAAAATCCTGCGGTCATGAGGGGCGCTGTAGTGGATTATGCCAAAACGGCCGCCGCCTATATAGCTCAACTCGTCGCCTTCTTCAAGCGGTTCCCGTTCACCCAGGAGGCCGAGCACGCAGTCAAAGTGGGCGGGCGTTCCGGAAGCCTTGTCGGCAAGCGCCGCGGCCAGGTCCTTTATGGGCTTGCCGCAGAGCGGACATTCAGGCTCCGGCAGCGGCTCCTGGTTTACCCTGGGCGCGATCCATTTGGGCCGGTCGACCAGGACCCCGCGGTTTTTATCAAAACGGGGCTTTCCGCCTCTTTTTCCGTCTTTTTGCCAGGAAGCGGAACTTCCGGTCAGGGACCGGATACCCTGGTTGTCTCCGGCGTTTCCGGCGGAGTTTTCTGTAAGGGGCGGAGAAAAATTCCCCCTGTCCCGGTTTCTGAAAGGACGGCGGCGTCCACCCCTTCCGCTATTACTCATTATACGGTACCCCCTCGCCTCTCACGGGGCTGCCGGCGAATTCTCCCACCGGGCCCTGGACGATCTCATTACTTACAATACGGGCAATATGATGAATCGCCTGTTCCAGATAATCCTTATTATCTATCAACTTGCGTAGTTTTTCAATTCTTGATTCATCGTATTGTTCCGGTCGGGGAACCGCCATATTCACTCCAGAAAAGCCGATTCAATGTGCTTTATGTCCAAAACATCCAAAAAAAGAACATCAAAACGCACATCCATACCATTATATTCTCGATGTGATGACAGAAAATACTTAGCTGTTTCAATGATACGGGTTTGTTTTTTACGATTTATGCTCTGTTCCAGGTCGGCAAAACCCAGGGCGGACCAGGCTTTAACCTCGGCAAAAACCACGGTCTCGCCGTCGAGGGCGATAAGGTCAACTTCGCCGGTCCGGGTACGGAAATTTTTGGCAAGAATACGCAGGCCCTTTTCGCGGAGAAAACGTTCTGCCCGCGCTTCGCCTTCCCTGCCCCGCGCCGGGTGATTCTGTGGGGCCGCTTTCCGGGGCACTTACTTCTTCTTGTTCAGTTCCCTGGGGTCCAGAGCCCTGGCAATAAAAAGGCTTTTTTCGGTGAGCAGTTCGATAATATCGCCTTCGTCCTGCTTAAAAACCTTGCCGAATTCATCGATGAGTATGCGTATATTGGGCCGCAGGGGAGCGTCGCCCCGGACTTCTACCACCCTGGCTATGGCGCCGTTGTTAAGGAGTATGATGGATCCTATGGGGTAAATTCCCATAGTTTGAATAAAGGCTTTAAGCACGTCAGGGTCAAAACGGCGGGAATTATCGGAAAGCAGGTTCTTCATCGCCTGATAGCCCATCATGGAGTTGCGGTAGGGCTTTTCGCTGACCATAGCCTCAAACGCGTCAGCCACCGAGACAATACGGGCGCCCAGGTCTATATTTGCGCCGGCAATACGCCGGGGATAGCCCTCGCCGTCCCAGCGTTCATGGTGCTGGAGGGCCACGACGCCCACATCTTCGGGGTAGAGCAGTTCCTTGCAGATAATTTTGTAGGTATACAGGGGATGGGCCTGCATGCGCTGGAGTTCCGCGCCGCTAAGGCCGCCTTTTTTTTCGGTAATTTCCTTTGGAAGCCTGAGCATTCCCACATCGTGGAGCAGGGCGCCGGTGGTAATCTGCATGACCCGGTGGTTGGGGAGCTTCATCTCCAGGGCAATAAGGGCGGTCAGTATGGCGGTATTTACTGAACTTTTGGCCAGTTCGTAGCCCGAAACTTCGCCGCCAAGTATAAAGCCGATGACCTGATCCTGCTGTTCCCTGATAACATGGAGGAGATCGCCGGTGATATTGTCAATGGCCCTGACTTCTACGGCTACACCGGCGCCTATATTGCCAAAAACCTCGTCCAGGCCGGAAATAAGGTCCACATAGGTTCTATAGGCGGCGGAATTTTCCTTTACCTCAGAAAGGGAAAGCAGATTGTTGGATTTTGACTCTTTGGCCTTTTTCGTGTCCCCGGAGCCTTTTCCACTTTGGCTGCCGGCCTCGGAGATCATCTCGCCGTCGGTTGTTACCGCGTCAATACCCCAGGATGCAAGACGGTCCAGGTCCTTCTTGCGAATAGCGATTCCCGCAGGAACAAGAATGCTGTTCCCTTCGATATAAACGGGCTCGGTGAATGATAATCCCGCCCGCAGGGATTTTACTGGAATCTTTTTCATTTTTTTTCCTCTGTGAGTACAAAGGCCAGGATTCTGGCGACAAGTTCCCAACAGTGCATAGGTATATAATCGCCCACTTTTACCTGAGAATCAAGTAGCGCGGACAGGGCCGCGTCTTCGACTATGTCTATGCCCGCTTCCCGGGCAAGCGCGATGATACGTTCCGCCTCCCGGCCCCGGCCCTTGGCCAAAAGTTCCGGCGCTATTTTTCCGGGGCCGTAACCCAGGGCCGCGGCCCGCTTGCTTTTAAGCGCAGTCATCAGGCCTCCTCATCCACCGGAAGGGGAAAGCCGCCCTCCCCATCCAGGGCAAACAACGCGGTATCGGCCTCAAGAACCCTGACGCTGCCAGCCATGGGGGCAAGGGCCTTGCCAAGTTCTTTTTCGAGGCGCCTTTGTTCGGTTTTGGAAGGAAGGGGATTAAGGTAAAGCTTCGCCTCGCCTCCTTCGCCCGGCTTGTCCAGCACAAAAAGACGGCGGCCCCCGGCGCTGATAATATCCGCGGCAAGACGCAGGGCCTTAAAGGGAAGGCTGCGCTGGTTTTCCAGCAAAAGGCGGAGGGTAATATCAAAATCAACGCCGTCAAGAGAACAGTTCAGGGGGAATACCATCCAAAATGCGCCGTTTTTTCCGGGAAGGCGGTTAAGCAGGGCCCAGCGGGGATCAATTTCGCCAGAGAGGGCCGCCAGTTCACCGGCAAGAGCGGGGATTCCATTAAAAGCGTTAGGGGATTTTTGTCCGGCGGCTTCCTGTTCCCTGCCCTGACCGCCAGATTCCTGCCCGCCTTTTTCACCGCCAGAGTTTCTCCCGGACGCGGGGTCTATTGCGGCGGCATATTCGGCCAGGGTTTCATCGTGTAGTTCGACGCCCTTTCCGGCAGCGGCGGCGGCAGCCTGGGCCGCAGGGCCGCCGGACCTAAGACGGTCCAATTGCTTCCTGATTCTGGCAAGCGAAGAAGGGTCCAGGGGCAGGGAAAAATACCTAAACGAGCTTAACATGAAGGCTGAAAGGCTATCACCAGGAAGGCCGAGGGAAAGGGTCAGGCTGCGAAAGGCCTGGAGGGTGTTGGGATTAAGGTTTTGGCCGGCCCGAACCCCCGCCGGAGATGGCAAAAACGGGGACAGAGCTTGCAGCCGGGCGTTGAGAACGCCCGCTCTCCCCCCGTCCGCCCTTGCCGCGCCGGAATTCCGGGCAAGGCCGGAAGCTGTTCCGGTCAAAGGGGCCTTTACTGCCCGGCCTTTTGCGCGGGCTGCTTGGTTTTCCGCCAACGCGGAACCGGCCCTGTCTCGCTGATGCACGGCGTTCTTTGCCGCCTTGCCGGACTCCCCGGAGTATGCTTTTTTTGCTGTACTATGTCCTTTTACGCTGTCAGCGGCGCCGTGAGTACGGGGTAAGGCCCCGGATACATGAGACGCCTTGGACTCCACGTTTTAACTCTGGGGTGTATCGGTTCCCGCGGCAGCGCGGGCTTTGGCAGCCCTGGCGGCTTTAGCGGCTTTGGTAAGCACCAGTTCCTTGATTTTGGCGGCTTTGCCGACCTTGCCCCGGATATAGTAGAGCTTGGCCCGCCTGACCTTGCCGGGCCTGACCACTTCAACCTTGGCAAGCCGGGGAGAGTGAATGGGGAATACCCGTTCCACGCCAACGCCATAGGAATTCTTACGAACCGTAAAGGTCTTGCCTATACGGCCGTTCTTCATGGCGATTACCAGGCCTTCATACACCTGAATACGCTCGGTCTTGCCTTCAACAATCTTGAAATGCACTTTAACCGTATCGCCGACCTTAAAATCATCGGTGGTTTCTTTCATCTGGGAGGCCTCAATGGCCCGTATCTCGTTCATACTTCCCCCTCGGAATAACCCGTTTTTCCGGGTTCATCCTGTAATTCCTCTATAAGCGCGCGGGTTTCCTCGTCAAAAATGCCCGATTCAAGACCTTTTTGAATCAAATCGGGTCTGACCCTTAGGGTTTTTTCGACCCTTTTGCGGAGCCGCCATCGCCTGATATGTTCGTGATGCCCTGAAAGCAAAAGCTCAGGAACCCGTATTGTAGCATATATTTCAGGTCTTGTATACTGGGGATACTCCAATAAACCCCCGGAAAAGCTCTCTTCGGCAAGAGAATCAGGGGTAATAACCGCTTCCAGAAGCCGGTAGGTGGCGTCAATTACCGCCAGGGCAGCCACTTCTCCTGAAGAAAGTACATAATCCCCTATGGAAAGTTCTTCGTCCACAAAGCCGTCTATTATCCTCTGGTCTATGCCCTCGTATCTGCCGCAGATGAGGACCAATTCGTCCGCCCCGGCAAGCTCCCTGGCTTTGGTCTGGTCAAAGGGCCGCCCCCCGGGGGAAAGGTACAGTACCCGTTTGCCCTGCCCCGCCGGGGACGGAGCTTCACCGGCCGGGGACGGAGATCCGGCTGGAGACGGAGCTTTGTCAGCCGGGGACGGAGCTTCGCCTGGGTCCTCACGTTCAAGCCGGTTTGTAAGGCCCGCGGCTTTCAGGGCCAGGTCAAGGGGTTCGGCCAGCATCAGCATGCCCGCCCCGCCGCCATAGGGGGCGTCATCGCAGCTATGATGCTTGTCAACGGCAAAATCCCGTATATTAAGCGCCTGGTAGGCGACGATACCCCGTTTTACGGCCCTTGCCATGATTGAGTTGGCAAAATAGGCGTCTATAATCTCAGGAAACAGGGTCAAAACAGTATACTTCATTCAAGAATCCACTCCGCAAGAAGGGGCATAGTCCGCCCCGCTTCATCTATATCACCAAAAAACTCCTTTCTAAAGGGAACCAACTGCGTTTTGCCGGAAAGGAGCTTTACTTCCACAAGCCAGCCGCCGCCGCCCTCGACCACATCACTTACCACGCCCAGCTTTATCAGGTCCTTTTGAGGCCGGGAATCCCGCGCAGAACTCACCACCTCAAGCCCCTTGAGCTCTTCAATATAGAATTCATTCCTTGCCAGGGGCGCCGCCTGGTCCCGGCCGGTCAGCAGCGCCGCGCCGGACCAGGCTTTGGCAGCCTCAGGGCTTTCGATGCCCCGGAATTTCATAAGTACCTGCCCGGAAAGCTCCCTGGATTCTTCAATATTGAAGGTCTTTTCGCCTGATTTTCCGCGTACAAGAACCTCCTTGAGGGCAAGAAGATGCTCCCTTTCCCCGGAAGCCGAGCGTATCTTTACAAAGCCTTCGAGTCCATGGGGCTGCCCCACATGGCCCACCACAAACTGCTCAATCATATCCCCACTATAGGGCCAATCCGCGGCGCAAGGCAACCAGGCAGCCGGGGCCGGCATCACCGGCGCTTTGACGACGCGGCGGGCGGATACGAAACGTTATACGCCATTTGCCTTTCAAAAAATTCTCATAATTCAATAAAATAATATTGACAAGAATAAAAAATAGATGCATGATTTATCTCAGAATGGAGTGATTTTTATGAGAAAAGAGAACATTGTCATTTTAACACTATTTATTTTATCTTTGTATTGCTATAATTTTATTTTAAGAATAACTCTTTACGATTTTGTGGCCATGATTGCTTTCATCAGCCCTGAATTGATATATGAGTTCTTTTTTGATACTAAATATTTTTCTACTTTTCCAAAGGGTATGCCATTATTTATATGGTCAATATATTTTATGATAATTGTTATATTTTATATTTATATCATAATAAAATGTTTTGTCAATGATAGGGCGAAAATATTTATTAATGCAAAAATTAT
>JAIRTD010000065.1 GCA_031255115.1 Spirochaetaceae bacterium
CCTCAGCGCCGGGACTGGCTTACCCGTATCTGACTGTCGCCGAAGCCGTCAATGGTTTTGACCAGCGAGAGCCAGTAGTCCGCTTCTTTTTCGGAGGTATAGGGACCGACCCTGACCCGGTAATAGGTTCTGCTGTTTACGTCCTGCACATCCACCACTGAATTGATGCCTTTTGAAGCCAGGGTTTCTTTGACTCCGTCGGCTCTGGTCTTGGTAGAAAAAGCGCCGGTTTGTACCCAGTAATCGCGCTGGGTTCTTGCAGGCGCGGCCGGGGCTGCCGCCGGAGCGGTTCTTGGCGTACTTCTCTGCGGACTGGCCGGGGTGACGGCTCTTGGGGGGCTTGCCGGCGCCTCCCGGCGGGGCACGGCGGTATCAGGAACCGCGGCGGTCGAAGGCTTGGGGACATCTATTACGGTCCTTGCCGCGGAATCCCTGTCCGTATCAATCTGCGCCGAGGGGTCTTCGCCATACACATAGAATATGCTGTCAGATTGAACCGGAGCGGCCGGGGGAGCTTCCAGCCCCTGTACGCTGTCGGAATTCCGTATCATGGAAGAAGCGTCCACAGTGGCGGGGCCATTTTCCTGGGACAGTGCCTGACTTTGTCCGGGCCTTCCCGGAAAAACAGGAAGATTATCGGCCTGGGCCAGGGCGGGACCGTTTTTTTGCGTTGTCAGAAGTATGGTGGCCCCGATAACAATAACCAGAAATACCCCTACCGAAACTGCTACAAGCAGGAATTTTTTCTTCTCCATAAATATACTCCACAGATTTGAGTTTGTCAGGTGTGGAATTAGTTAATTCCTTACCTGACAAACACTTAAAATCGGAATTCTCTGACAATTTCAAATTGTCAGAGAATATAATCCCTCCCTGGAAAACAGCCGGTGAATTTTCCGCATTTTTCCCGGGTGGAAAGCTTTTAGTGCTTTTCCAGGAGCAAAAGCAGCCTGTCTATTCGGCGTTCCAGTCTTTTTTGGGTAAACCGGGAAAAAAACGCACAGTAACCCCGATTCTCCACTATATGAATATCGGATTTTCGGGATAAATATTGAGAACTGAAATCCTTCTGGCTCCTGAAACGCTTAAACAATTCTTTAAACGAAAGCCCGTCCCGCTTTTTTGCCCTAAGGAGGCGGGTAAGAAAGGGCGCTGTTACCAGAATAATGCTGTCCAGAGTGGCAAAGGCTATGGACCGGTGAAGCAGGGCGGCGTTAATTATCCGCGTTTTTCCCGCCCTTTCGTTAATCCACGCGGTGGTCATGGTTTGTACAACAGGATGAACGATTCCTTCCAGGGCGGCCAATTCTCCGGGTCTGCCAAAAACCTTGCGGCCCAAAAGCTGCCTGTCCACGCTTCCGTCAGGCGCAAGAATATCAGAACCAAAGCGGGCTGTTATGGCTTCCTTTTCGGCTTCTATGGCCCTGTGTCCGAGCTTATCCACATCAAGAACCTCAAAGCCGCGTTTTTCGAGCAGCGCGGCAACATGGTTCTTTCCCGCGCAGTATACGCCGGTAAGCCCGATAAGCGCCGGGTTTTTAACTTCCTCCATGTATACTTTAGCCGCCATCTTTTGACCTCCGCCTTCTCCGCAAGTCTCTCTATTACCAGCTTAGTGAAAATCCCCCCAGCATGTTCCGGTCTCAACACTGACCCTGAGGGGAAGCGAAAGGGCGGCGGCTTTTTCCATTTCTCTTTTTACCAGCGACGCTGCCGCGGCGGCGTCGGAATCAGGCGCTTCAAGGATAAGTTCATCATGAACCTGAAGAAGCAGCCTGGCCTTGCTTTTTTCCGCGACCAGGGCCCTGTCAAGATTCAACATGGCGGTCTTGACTATATCCGCCGCTGAACCCTGAATAGGCGTATTAACCGCTATCCGCTCGGCGGATGCCTTTTCGGTCTTGTTCCGCGAATTGATGGCGGGGATATAGCGCCGCCTTCCCAGGATGGTGGACACATAGCCTGTTTTTTCGGTGCGGGCGATGAGCTCTTCAATATAGCGTCTAACGCCGCTGTAGGTATTAAAGTAGGCCTGGATAAACGCCGCCGCTTCGGTTCTGCTTATACGAAGCTCATTGGCAAGCCTGAAGGCGCTCATGCCGTACATGACGCCGAAGTTAATGGTCTTGGCCATACGCCGCTGTTCAGGCAGCACGTCCTTCTCGTTCAGGCCAAAGATAAGGGCCGCGGTGCGGACATGGACATCCTTTCCTTCGGTGAAGGCCGAACAGAGTCCTTTGTCGCCTGAGAGATGGGCCAGCACCACCAGTTCAATCTGGCTGTAATCCGCCGAGATTAAAAGATGTCCCTGCCTGGCGATAAAGGCGCTGCGTATACGCCGTCCTTCTTCATCCCGAATAGGTATATTTTGAAGGTTAGGGTCGCGGCTCGAAAGGCGGCCTGTGGCGGTTCCGGTCTGGACAAAATTGGTATGGAGTCTGCTTTTTTTGTCGGCCTGGCTGGCCAGGGTGTCCACATAGGTCGATTTAAGTTTGGCAAGGGTGCGGTGACGGAGGAGCAGCGCGGGAAGGGGGTCTTCCCTGGCAAGTTCTTCCAGCACCGCGACATCGGTGGAATAGCCGGTTTTGGTCTTTTTGCCGGGCTTGAGTTTCCGTTCGACAAAGAGTATTTCCTGGAGCTGCTTTGTTGAGGCGAGGTTAAACTCACGGCCCGCAAGGCCGTAGGTTTCTTTCTGAATATCGTCAAGGGCCTTGCCCAGTTCCACGCCGTATTCTTTGAGTATTCCGGTATCTATCCTGATGCCTTCGCCTTCCATCTCCGCCAGTATGGGAAGGAGGGGCATTTCCAGATCTTCAAAAAGGCCCAGGGCGGAAGCCTTTTTAAGCAGCGGTTCGAGGCAGAGCTTCATCCTCATGGTGAGGTCGGCATCCTCTGCCGAATAACGGCAGGCAGTCTCAAGATCCACCACGTCAAAGGTACTCCCTTTGGGAACTATGTCGTTATACGCTATCGCCGTATAATTCAATATCGAAGCGGCAAGGGAATCCAGGGAATAGTTGTTCCGCTCAGGATCGGCAAGCCAGGCGGCGATCATGGTATCCCATATACGGCACTGCCACCTTTTGATGCCCCAGCCCCGGGAAACCTTGTAGTCGTATTTTGCGTTATGTGCCACTATGGTCATTTTTTCGTCGGCAAAGAGCGGGACAAGAAGGGCCTTTACCTTTTTCGGGTCAAGAAAGGCCTCGCTGTCCTTATCCACGCCGCCCAGGTCCACGCGATTTGCGCCGGCCTGATCCGCGTCTACAATTTTGGCGTTTTCTTCCCGACCGGGCCCTTGGCCGTGAGGCGCAACAGGAACATAGAAGGCCTTTTTCGGCTCCAGGGCAAGGGATATGCCAATGGGCCTGGAATTCCAGGCGTCAAGGGAATCGGTTTCAAAATCCAGGGCCAAAAATCCCTGCTTCTTTCCCGCGTCGAGGATCGCTTCAAATTCAGCCAGATCAAGAATAAGTTTGTACGCGCCGCCGCCCAAAAGGGCCTCGTTTGTCTGTACATCAAGCCCCTTGCCGTCCGCCGTCTTACCGTCTGACGCGCCACTGCCGGCCACAACACTGC
>JAIRTD010000068.1 GCA_031255115.1 Spirochaetaceae bacterium
AAACCGTTCAAAAACATCCAACTGATCCCCTGGCTTTTGAATGATCCAGTGATAAATGACTGCGCCCTCGAAAAAATGCCTCCCCTGGGACGTATCACACTCCCGCAAAGAGCTGCGGAAAGTTGTATTTTAGGCTGAAAAAACAAAAAGCGTAAGGATAATTTTTCGCAAGCCATTTTGAACCTATCAAGCAAATTCCTAGTGTATTTGGTTGTCAGGCAGGGAATTGGCTGATTTTTTCCCTGACAGGTCGAAATTTTCGGGATTTTTGTCGAATTTTTGTCAAAAAGTAAAGCAAACTCCAGCATGGGGCCGTATACCATATGGAGGTTTTTATGAAAAACAAATGTTCATTTCTAGTAAAGAAACTCGCGTTGCTCCTCCTCTTTTCGGCCTGCGCATGCTCGCCTGAGGGGGCGCCGGAAAAGCTGTTGGGGTTTAGCACCAGGGCGCCGGTTTTCCTGGGGTACCGGGTTCTTGAGGGCGGTATAATGGAATTCCGGTTCTCCCGGCCGGTGTCCACACAGTCCTTTGCCTTTGACCCTGACTCGGACGCGGAACTGCTCGAAGAGGGGGAACTGGTACGGATCCGTGTCAGCGCGGCCCTGCCGGGGGGAAGCAGGGTTTCCGCGGATATACTTGTTGAAGATGAAGAAGGCAATACTCTGGAAGTACTTGTTCCGTTCAGAACCAGGAACGACGCGCTTCCCGCCCTTCTCATCAACGAGATCAGGACCGAGTATTCCAATCCCCGCTGCGAATTCATCGAGCTAAAAACCAGTACACCGGGGAATCTTGGCGGCCTCAGGGTGATGACGGCGATGCTGGCCGAACCGGTATACGAATTCGACCCGGTAGAAGTCGGGGCAGGGGAGTACATTGTGCTTCATCTTCGCAAAAAGGATAGCGAAAGTATCGATGAAACCGGGGACGATCTTGGGGCATCGACAGGGTATGAAGCAAGTGAGGCCAGGGATTTCTGGATACCGGGGAATACAAAAATGCTGCGAAAAACAGACGGCATAGCCCTTGTGGACCAGGACGGAAAGGTACTTGACGGGATTATATTCAGCGAAACGTCTGATCCCTGGTGGGCAAAAGAAGAAATGGTCCGTTTTGCCGGTTTTTTGAACGACTCAAACGCCTGGCAGCCTGCGGGCAGTCCGCCGCTTATAAGCCCCGCCGAGGCGTTTTCTTCCCAGGGAAGTACCGCCACGCAGACCCTGTGCAGGGACGAGGCAAAGGCCGACGGCAATGGTCCTGAGGACTGGTACATAGCCGCCAGAAGCCAGGCAACGCCGGGTTCGGCGAACAGCACAAAACGGTATACGCCCTAGTTTGGAACCGGCAGCACCCCCGGCTGCCGGTATCCGTCCGGGAACATGCCCCGAAACGCCGTATACGGCTAGAGATGGGCCTTAAAGAGCTTTTCTATTTCCTGTTTGGGGAGGGCCCCTGAATGTTGATTGACTATCTGGCCGCCCTTGTACACGACCAGCGTTGGTATGGACGTAATAGCATGTTGTTCGGCCAGAGCCGCTTCTTCATCAACATTAACCTTTCCGAGTTTAAGTTTGCCTGAATATTCGTCTGCTATTTGATCCAGTACGGGGCTGATCATTTTACAGGGCGCGCACCATGCGGCCCAAAAATCAACCAGTACCGGAATGGGTGAATCTGTAACTTCAGTCTTAAAATTACCGGAACTAAGTGTTATTCCTGAACTCATATCTATCTCCTGTATCAAAAATACTATAGAAAGAGCCGTAATGGCAAGGTATAATTGTTTGGCTATTTATGGGCTTATTCAGTATATTTAAGGTATGTATTCAGAAAAAGTGCGCGAGACATCGCTGCGCAGTATGGCAGCGCGGCATGGGGGGCCAAAAAAGTCATGTCTAAAATAGAATTATTAGCTCCCGCGGGCGCTCCGGAAGCGCTGGACGCGGCCATAGGCGAGGGCGCGGACGCGGTATACCTTGGCCTTAAGAATTTTAACGCCCGCATGAGAACTTCAAACTTTGCCTATTCCCAGTTTGAAGGGGCGGTACGCAGCCTGCACCGCCAGGGAAAAAAAATCTATGTTACGGTGAATACGGTATTTGAACAGCGTGAAGAGGACAGGATATTTCAGTTCTTAAAGTACCTTGCCGCGGTGGGGCCTGACGCTATCATTGTTCAGGATTTTGGCGTTGCCGCCCTGGTCAAG
The DNA here is from genome assembly GCA_031255115.1 of Spirochaetaceae bacterium. Classification (GTDB taxonomy): domain Bacteria; phylum Spirochaetota; class Spirochaetia; order Treponematales; family Breznakiellaceae; genus JAIRTD01. The sequence goes on from JAIRTD010000068.1 coordinate 2,210, forward strand.
GAACACTTTCCTTCGCTTAAACTCCACGCGTCGACCCAAATGAACATTGCCTCGGCCAAAGGGGTCAATCTGCTTTCCAGGCAGGGGTTTTCGCGGGTGGTTCTTGCCCGTGAGCTTTCCCTGGACGAAATAAAGGGTGTGCGGCAGGAGACCAATATGGAACTGGAGGTCTTTGTCCACGGCGCGCTCTGTATTTCCGCGTCGGGGCTCTGCCTTTTTTCCAGCTTCCTGGGGGGCAAGTCGGCAAACCGGGGGAACTGCACCCAGGCATGCAGGCGGCTTTATCATCACCAGGCCGAAAAAGGCTACTATTTTAGTCCCGCCGATTTACAGTTTCTTGAGTATGTTCCTGACCTGGCCGACGCGGGAGTAAACGCCCTCAAGATTGAAGGAAGAATGAAAAGCGCCGGGTATGTCGGGACCGTGGTGTCGGCCTACCGCAGGATTATTGACGGCCTTGACGGAGACCGGGAAGCGGCGCTTG
>JAIRTD010000104.1 GCA_031255115.1 Spirochaetaceae bacterium
CCCTGAAAACAGCCTCCTTCAAAATGAGGTCTTATCCCAAGACTTGCCCAGAACAGGCTTCTACCGTTACAATACCTTTACTTTTAAGGAGCGAAGAATGGAAATTTCCGCATTACAAAAAGCCCGCTATGCCTATAAACCCAAACTGCCTGCCGATCTGTCCCGGCCTTTGGACCAGATAGCCCTGGAATTCGGGGGGGCTACCGGGGCTGTTGCCGACCAGGATGATTTACGGGCTCTTTTTACACACAGTTACGGCAAGCCGGTGGTTAAATTCGTTTCGGGCAAGAATGACGGGCTCAGAAAGCTGCTTAAGGCCGGGGTTATTCTCTCCGGGGGTCAGGCGCCGGGAGGGCACAACGTCATCGCCGGTATCTATGACGGCCTTAAAAAGGGTAACAAGGATTCGGTGCTGTATGGTTTTCTGGGCGGGCCTTCGGGTCTCATAGAAAACCGTTCGGTGTTGATTACCGATGAGTTTATAGACCGTTACCGGAACACCGGGGGCTTTGACATTATAGGGTCGGGGAGGACCAAGGTTGAAACACCCGAACAGTTCGCGTCTTCCCTTGAGACCGCAAAAAAGCTCGGCCTCGACGCGGTGGTGATTATAGGAGGCGATGACTCCAATACCAACGCGGCGCTCCTTGCCGAATACTTTCTTAATCAGGGTTCTTCCATTCAGGTTATAGGCTGTCCCAAAACCATAGACGGCGATCTCAAAAACGAATATATCGAAACGTCTTTTGGCTTTGACACTGCGGTAAAAACCTACAGCGAGCTTATCGGTAATATTGAAAGGGACGCCAACAGCGCCAAAAAATACTGGCATTTTATAAAACTCATGGGCCGTTCGGCCAGTCATATTACCCTGGAATGCGCCCTCCAGACTCAGCCCAATGTATGTTTTATTTCGGAAGAAGTGGCGGCAAAAAAAATGTCCCTCATGGAAGTGGTGGATATTATCTGCTCGTCGGTGGTCAAGCGGGCCGGCAAGGGGCTTAACTTCGGCGTGGTACTCGTTCCCGAGGGCCTGATTGAATTTATCCCGGAAATGAAGGTTCTCATCGAGGAGCTCAATGATATACTGGCGGCTAACGCCGCTGAGTTCAGCCAAGTCAGTTCCTTTATCGAGCAGATGTACTGGCTGGGTTTTAAGCTGACCAAGGCCTCGAACAATCTTTTTACGAGCCTCCCGCCAGAAATCGCCAAGCAGCTTCTCATGGACCGGGACCCCCACGGCAATGTCCAGGTTTCCCGTATCGAGACCGAAAAGCTGCTCATGGGCATGTGCGAACAGCGGCTTAACGAGTTTAAAAAGCAGGGGAGCTACAAGGGCAAGTTCGCTACGCAGTGCCATTTTTTTGGCTATGAGGGGCGCTGCGCCTTTCCTTCAAACTTTGACGCCGATTATTGTTATTCCCTGGGTTTCAGCGCCTTTATGCTTATCGCGTCGGGACTTTCGGGGTATATTTCCAACATACGAAACCTGGTCGCCCCGGCGGACCAGTGGATAGCGGGCGGCGTTCCCCTGACCATGATGATGAACATGGAACACCGGCACGGTTCCAAAAAGCCGGTTATCAAAAAGGCTTTGGTGGAGCTTGACGGAAACCCGTTTAAGTCCTTTTCCTCCCGGCGGGAAAGCTGGGCGGAAGAAACAAAATTTGTTTTTCCCGGCGCCATACAGTACTTTGGTCCTCCTGAAGTCTGTGACCAGCCGACTCTCAGTCTAAAACTGGAGCATCAACGGTAAAAAACGCTGCGTGAGGGCCTGCACACAATTTAGGATGGGGAGAAGCTATGGGCGGTGTTGTACTTATTGTCCTTATCATCCTTGGCGCGTTTATCTACGCCGTCTTTGGCGTAACGGCCCTTTTTGGGAGGACCCGGGAACAGCAGGAAGGTCTTAAGACAGTCCGGCATCGCCTTCGCCAGCTTGAAGAAGAAGTCCGTATCCTAAAAGAGTCTTCCGCGTCTTTACCTGAAGCGCAACGGGATGCCGAAGCGCCGGCCGCCTTCTCCCAGGGGCGGCTTCCAGCTGATAGTTCCGCCGGCGCGGACAGCGGAGGCGGTCTATCCGGGGCGGCGCTTGCCGATAGCACAACGGCGGAGGGGATAGCCGCTAACACGCCTGATACCGGCAATGTTTCAGATGCCGGCGGTTCTATTTCCGCGGCGACTGGTACAAGCCCGGAGCGGCCCGCCGCGATCTCTGAAAGGCCCTGGACGGAGAGCCCCCTCTGGAATTCCCTTAAAAAATTCGTGCAGGGGGGCAACCTCTGGGTTTCTGGCGGGGTGATTCTAATTTTTATAGCCCTGGCCCTGCTCTTTACCTATATGGCCCGGCGGGGTTATATCACCGTAGAAATGCGTATAGCGGGCGGGGCCTTATTGGGCCTTGCCATGACCGTATGCGGCTGGATATTCAGAAAAAAGCGGCCGGTCTACTTTCTGGTATTGCAGGGCGGCGGCATAGGGATACTGTACCTCTGCGTGTACGCCGCGTTCCGGCTTCTCCCCTATGTCAGCCCGGTCCTGGCCCTCGTACTCATGAGCCTCCTCCTGCCTCCGGCAATAGCTCTTGCCCTGCTCCAGGGTTCCCAGCCTCTGGCGCTCTTCGGCTTTCTCGGCGGTTTTGCCGCGCCGCTGCTCCTCAGCACGGAAGCGGGGAGCCATGTGTTTCTCTTTTCGTATTACGCCTTTCTTGATCTTGCCGTGTTCGTCATCGTATTCTTTACTTTCTGGCGGGGCCTGAGCTGCCTTGCGTTTTTTTCGACCTTTACCGCCGCCATAGTCTGGGTATTTTCATCCTACAGTCCCGAATTCTTCTGGACGGTGGAGCCCTTTATATGTTTCTACTTTATGCTCTTTACCCTCATGGGCATAGGAAGCGGCGGCAGAAAGGGTTTTTCCCTCAAGTATTACCTTGACATTCCGGCAGCCGCGGGAACGCCTCTGGCGGCCCTCATACTGCACTGGCGCATTCTTAAAGACATAAGCCACGGCTATGCGTGGAGCTGCATAGGCTTTGGGGCCCTGTACCTGCTCCTCACCGTGATTATATGGAAGAAGCGGGGAAAGGGAATGCGCTTCCTTGCCGAAGCGTACCTGGCCGCTTCGGTGTTTCTGGTAAACCTCGCCCTTCCTCTGGAATTGACCACACGGCTTACCATGGCGTTGTGGGCAGGCGAAGGCGCCTTGCTCTACTACCAGGGCGGGAGGCTGCGTGATAAACGGGTAAAGGTCTCCGGCCTCATCGTCTACGCGGCTTCGATAATCGCCTTCGGTTTTGAGGACCACTTTGTAAGCGGCGCTAAATTCCTGCAGAACCCCAATTTTTCCGGTTCCCTGATCATAGCCGCCGCCGCCCTGGTCATGGCGCTTTCAGGCAGGAAGGCGCAGGAGCTTTCCGGAATCGAAGAGAAAGAAGCATCGCTCTCTTTTTCGGCGCTCCTTTCCCGCATACTCATACCCTGGGGCCTCATCTGGTACTTCTTTGCCTGGACCTTTGAACTGTGCCGCGTTCTTGACGATCCCTGGCCCGCGTGTTTTATCTTTGCCTCGCTAAGCGCCCTGATCTTTTTCTTTGCGGGCCGCGTATTCCGCATGCCCCTCTTCTTTCTTGCCCTGATACCCGCTCCCGCCTCGGCGCTCTGTTATGTGCTATGGGTGTTTTTCTACCGTCTCTCGACAGCCGGAGGCCTGTCCCTGTGGAACTACAATTTTCTCCAGGGGCTGGGAGGAGCGGCGTGGCTCTGCTTTACCCTTTCCCAGGCCCTTCTCCTTTACCTCTCTGGCAAAAAAACGCAGGAAGAAAATCCGGTAAAGCCCGGACTCCACGCCTCATGGACACTGGCCTGTCTTCTCTCTGTCTGCGCGGTCCTCAGCGCGTCGGGGAGGGCCCTCACAGTAAGCTGGAATCTTTCTCCCTCATGGACCAGTTTCGCCGGCATACTGCCCCTCTTTGTTTTCCTTGTCGCTTCGCTTTCTCTGGAAGGCAGAATGAAGTCCGCGTCCTTCTCCCACCGGAGTCTCTTCTTCTTTGTGCTCCCCCTGACTCTTTTCTGCGCGGCGGGTCTGTGGTTTCTGGTAACGTTGTTTTTCCCCGGGGATCCCCGTCCCCTTCCATTCTACCTGCCCCTGCTTAACCCCCTGGAACTGGAACAGGCGTTCTGCATCATGGCCCTGATCTTCTGGCATTTTAAGTTCCGCTCCTTTGGCCCGGACAGGGACGCTAAAGAGCTTTCCGGCAAAGACATTCCCGGCCCGTCGCTTCGCCTAACGGTGATTCTTGCAGACAGCATGGTCTTTCTCTGGCTCAACGCCATGCTCTGGAGAAGCATGCATTTTCTCGGCGGCCTTCCCTGGTCCGGCATAGGCGGCGCAGACCTGTACCATCTCTGCCTCTTTCTGCTCTGGGGAATATACGGCATAGGCCACATCATCATAGGGAATAAAAAAGCGTCCCGGCCAATCTGGATAGCAGGGGCCGTCATTACCGTCATAGCCGTGCTCAAACTCCTCCTCATTGACCTTGCCGAAACAGGAACCCTCATACGCATCACTTCGTTCTTTATAGCCGGCGTCCTGCTCCTTGTCATAGGCTGGGCGGCGCCGCTGCCTCCTTCGGCAAAAGCCCCGGAAGCAAAGGAGCCTCACCGTGAAACAGACTAGGCGCTTTTCTCCGCGTCTCGCGGCGTTCCTTCTTGGCCTGTACGCGATTGCCGCGCCCAGGGCGTTTTCGGACGAGGAACAGCGCGTACCCGGCCCTGACGACTTTGCCGCGGCGCTTGCAATTTCTGGCAGAGAGGGCCTCATGATTCTTGAACTCCCCGAAACAGTCTATCGCCGCGCCGAAAGGCGGGACCTGGGGGATATGCGGGTGTTTGATTCTTCAGGCGTTCCGGTTCCCTTCCTCATAAGATCGGCGCCGCCGGTACGGTATACCCCGCCCCCCCTTGAGCTTCCCTTCTTTGTGTGGAAGGAGGCCGCCCCTCCACAAGAAGCCGACATAGAAATCAACGCCGCCGGGGCGGTGATACGGATTAGCGGCGCCAATGCCGCGCTGCCGGGGACAGAGCTTCCGGAAAGTTATATCCTCGATCTCCGCGAAGTTCCCCATGTTCCTGTAAGACTCAACCTTGATTTTGAAGAAGGAAATTTCTCAAGCCCCGCCGAGCTTTTTTTTGCCCGGAAACTTGGCGAATGGCGAAGCGCCGGAACCAGGACCCTTGCCCGCTACGGTTCAAGCGGCGGCGGGCAGGTTGAACAGAAAGTCCTGGAACTCTCAGGCGTCGAGGACAGTTACCTCCTTATCAGCCTCCGGGGAAACGCGCCGGGTCTCAAGACCATTACCGCTGAATTCGAGACCTTCACCATACCGGACAGAATCAGGGAAAGCCGCGTTCAGGGCAGACTTTCGGAAAAAGGCAGGGAGGCGCTTTTTGACGCCGGCGGTTTTTATCCGCTGCGCTCAGTGGATTTTGTCCTCGGCGGGCCTGATTTTCTCAATGTTGAAATCTCAAGCCGTTTTAGCGAGAATGAAAGCTGGCGGCATGAAACCAACGGGCTCCTTTATATGTTTACTAATGAAGAGAGGATGCACCGGAACAAGCCCTTTGCCCTTGTCTCTCAAGCTCCGTTCTGGCGTCTCAGCCTCCGGGGCGAAGTGCCCTTTAGTTCTCCCCCTGAGCTGATACTGAGTTGGGAGGCCCAGGACCTTATTTTTCTGGGGAGAGGCGGCGGCCCCTGGACACTGGCCTATGGAAACGCCGGCATAGGCCCTTCGCCCGACACCCTCGCTCCCGAAGCCATACAGGGGGAACTTTTTGAGGCCTCCGTTACAGGCGAAGAGCGGTACCAGCCTCTGAATACCGGGAGTTTCGGGGACAAGCCTCCCCGGGAGACCCAGCCCTGGATACTCTGGGGAAGCCTCATTGGGTCGGTTCTTGTTCTTACCGGATTGGCCATCCATGTAGGCCGGTCTATGCGGAAGCAATAAGGAGAAAGAAATGAACAATAGAAAAAACGACCATCCCCAGGGCGGCCCGCTGTTCCGGGTTTTCACGGGGCTGGCCTTCTTCGCGGCCGGCACGGTTTTTGGACAAACCCCGCCTGACAGGGACCTGTCGCTGAGAAAGATCAGCCTCTTTTCTTCAGGAGTCGGTTACTTTGAACATTCGGGAACCGTAGAAGACAACGGAGAAATCGCTATTCCCTTCAATCTTGAAGCGGTAAATGACGCGCTTAAATCCCTGGTGATACATGACCCCGGATCGGGAGACCTTGCGCCCTCGGTACTCTACGCCTCGGAAACGACCCTGGCGCGCACCCTTAAAAGCCTCAGTGTAGACCTTTCGGAAAACCCCGGCATAGCCCGGATACTGGACAGCCTCAAAGGCGCGGAACTGGAACTTAGAGCGCCCGCCTCCATGCGGGGCCGTGTGCTGGGCGTCGAATTCCGGTCCACGCAAAATCCCCGGAATCCCGAACAGCAGGACAGGGAACCCTGGCTTTCGATACTGACGGCCCAGGGCATACAGACCCTGGCCCTGCGGGAAATCAGTTCCTTCTCCTTTACCGACCCGGTGATTCAGGCCGATCTGGAACGGGCGCTTGACCTTATCATGGCCTCAAGGGGGAACAATACCCGGAACCTCACGGCGCTGCTTCCCGGTTCGGGGCGGCGGCAGGTGGGTCTCAGCTATATTATCCCCTCGCCGGTGTGGAAGGTCTCCTATCGCCTGGATCTGAATCAGGATCAGCCTGTATTCCAGGGCTGGGCCATTGTTGACAATGACAGCGACACTGACTGGAACGAGGTGGAACTTTCCCTGGTAACAGGCCGCCCGGTTTCGTTTATACAGAACCTCTACGCGCCTTATTATCTTACCCGGCCCGTGCTGCCCCTCGCCATAGCCGGTATAGCCCAGGCAAGGAGCTATGCGCCGGGCTTTGATCGCAATGACGCCGCGGCGTTTGACCACCAGGAGTTTGCGGAAGAAGCTGACATGGAGGTTATGAAGGATAGTAGAAGTAGAGCCGTCCCGGCGCCGGCGCAGCGTAGTTCCGCCTCTGTCCTGTCAAGCAGGCCGGTAAACGCCGCCCAGGGCCAGGCCGCTGGATACCAGTTTTCTTTTACCATTAAGAGACCGGTAAGCCTTCCCCGGCAGCAGAGCGCCATGTTCCCCATGGTAGGCGGCCCCATCCAGGCCGAAAAAATTCTGGTGCTGGACGGCATGCGGGCCAGACAAGGCCAGACCAATCCGGCCATAAGCGCCGAACTTACCAACACCACCGGAATGAAGCTCCCCGCCGGCCCCATCACGGTCTTTGACGGCGGGACCTACGGCGGCGACAGCCTCATCGAATTCTTCCCTGAAAACGAAAAGCGGCTCATTTCCTACGGGGACGATCTCTCGGTTATCGCCCAGGCTTCCCTTGCCCAGACCAGCGAGGTAAATTCCGTTGTCGTGGCGGAAGGCATTATGACCATCACCCGCAAGGTGAGTTATATATGGAACTACCTTGTTAAAAATACTCATAAAGATGACAAAACATTGATTATCGAACACCCTATTACCGCAGGAACAGTACTCAAGACAGGGCAGGCCTTTTCGGAAAGAACCGATGCCCTGTACCGGTTTAGAATGACCCTTCCCGCGGACAAGGAGCTTGCGTACACGGTAACCGAGGAGACGCCCTTATCGGAGCGTATTGAACTTTCCCGCTTCACTGTCGCCAACTACCTCGGCTATACCAGCAATACGGAAATACCGGAGCATGTGCGCAACGTCCTTGGTGAGGCGATGAGACTCAAACGCCGGGCTGAGGACGCAAAGAGCTCCCTTACCAATCTTGAAGCAAGACGGACCCGGCTTGAATCAGATCAGGACCGCGTTAGGCGCAATCTTGAGGCGGCGGGGAACGAGACCCAGCAGGGCATGGACTACCTGCGCCGCATGACCGAAATAGACAGGGAAATTGACAGTTTGAATACCCGGATAGAGTCCGCCCAGACCCAGGTCAGGGAAAGCCAGAGGGAGTATGAGCAGTACCTGTCCTCTCTGTCATTGCGGTAAAACAAGGAGAAACAATGGAATATACGCCCAGGGGAGTTTGTTCCTCAAAAATCAGGTTTGACCTTAGAGACGGAAAGGTTTATTCCGTCTCTTTTGAAGATGGCTGCAACGGCAACCTCAAGGCCCTCTCCGTTCTGGTAGAGGGCATGGCTGTTTCGGAACTGGTAGAGAAGCTCCGGGGCATAAACTGCGGCGGCAAGGGCACTTCCTGCGCCGACCAGCTTGCCAGGGCCGTATTATCGGTAAACCCGTAACGACTGGGCCAGGGCTGGTATTCAATCTGTATTTGACAGAATACTAGTCCACCACCTGATCCTTGCCGTTCCGCTTGCCCTGGTAGAGCTTTTCATCGCAGCAGGCTATGCTTTCTTTAATATGGTCAGTATCAAGAAGCCCCATGCCTATGGTTACCCGGAAGTTCAGCTTGAACTCGCCGGCCTCTACGGTGTGGGATCGTATCTTTAGCCTGAGCTTGTCAAGAACGCCCTTGGCCTGGGCGGAATTAACACCGTTCAGGATAATAAGGAATTCCTCGCCGCCCCAGCGTATAATCGTATCGGTTTTTCTGAATTCGGCAAGCATAAGAGAAGCAAGTTCTATCAGCACCTTATCGCCCGCCGCGTGTCCGTATGTATCATTTATATGCTTAAAGTCGTCAATATCCAGCATGGCCACCACATTGTTCCCCCGGTTTGCCATTTTTGAGAGCAGGGAAAAATACTGTTCGGCATAATGACGGTTGTACAATCCGGTAAGCGAATCGGTATAGGCATGCGTCTCAAGGGTCTCCATACGCATCTGCCGTGATATTTCGACTATCTTTTTTATGATATTCCCTATTACAAGGTCCAGGGTAATGCCTACAAAACCAATGATAATATTAAAGCAGCTCAGGGGAAAATAAATGCTGTCCGGAAAACCCGGTCCGGCGTGAAAGCCCTTAAAAAAAAGAATCAGCAGCAGCGCCAGGCCTATGACCGCCCCCACCGAAACCCGGATGACAAGGGTGGCGTAGGGAATTACAACCTGCATTACCAGTATTACAAGGAGGTAGAAAAAATCATAGTTCAAAAAACCTATCCAGTAGGCCGAAAAACAGCTATAGAGCAGGACCTCGGCGCTGAGCGTTATTCCTACAAAGGCATAGTGTTTTTTTCTGAGCTGGAAAAAACAAACGCAATACACGCCAAGGCTTATGGTGTTAAAGACCCTCAGCGGAGGGCAGCCCCGTATCAGGGGAAAAAACAAAAGCCCGCAGTGAACCAGAAAGGCAAAAATGAGCGCCGTCCCCAGGATGAGGTATAC
>JAIRTD010000175.1 GCA_031255115.1 Spirochaetaceae bacterium
AGTACCTTTTTGACTCCGGCCAGTTCTTCTTCGCTTAAAATCCTGTTGGCCCTGAGTATGGCTATGGCCCGCGCGGAGGCGTTGAATTCCACCGGCAGGGTTATGAGGGTAAAGGCTACGGCGGCGGTAAAAAGCAGGATGCCAATATTGAAGAGTAACGGGGAAACAAAGAGTCCAAGCATGGCAAGGATGGGGCCCAGAGAAGAACCCAGCTGGGCTGCCGGAACAAGGGTGCTTCGCAGGACCAGGGGGCCGTAGCCTTTGGCGTGCTGAATGGCGTGGCCTGTTTCGTGGGCCGCCACGCCTACGGCGGCTATGGAGGGCTTGTCGTATACCGGTTCTGAAAGGCGGAGCACTTTATGGGAAGGATCGTAGTGGTCGGACAGGTTGCCCGGCACCGTCTCAATGCTTACATCGTTTATACCGCTTTGCTGCATGAGCATCCGCGCCGCGTCCCTGCCGGTAATGTTTCTTGAGTTTGCGGTTTTTGAATATTTGGCAAAAGCCGATGTAACCATGCCCTGGGCAATGAGGGAAAGGATCAGGGCCGGAACCACGAGAATTATATAGTACTGGTCAATATACATGCTGCTCTCCTAACTTCAAGTATACCTTATCTCCTGCTCTCCGGATAGAGTATGAGCCTTGCCGGGCCGGCGGGCATCAGGGCCGAGACTATACGCCTGAGTTCGTCCGCGTTGACTTTTTCAAAAAGGGCCGGTCTTTTTTCGAGCTGATTCAGGGGCATGTCCAGCATGGAGAACTGGGCATAGGCTCTGGCAAGGTAGAAGTTGTCTTCCACCTGCCGGGTCTGGTTCATTTTGAGGGCCGCTATGGCTTCGCCCAGTATCGCCGCGTCTATTGTTCCAGCGGCCACTGCCGAAACTTCGGCTTCTACGGTGGCGCTCAATTCTTTGGCCCGCAGCGGGTCGCAGTAAAACGAAAGGGCCAGGTAGAGTTCGCCCTGGGGTATGGGCGAAAGGTCGGCTTCCGCCGAAATGGAATACACGCCGCCCAGGGATTCGCGTATTTTTTTGGTGAGCGTTATATCCATGTATTCGCTTAACACTCTGGCCGCCGCCATGCCGGAGTCCTGATATTCCATCGGGGTAAACCAGACGAGGAAGGCGGCGCTTTGTTCCTCAAGGCCCTTGTAAAGCAGTTTTTCTGTTTTGCCGGGCCGCTTTATTTCCGGGTCTTCGCGTTGCTGCCAGGGCCGGCCGCCGGGGATTGAGGCCAGGTAGGTTTCTGTATAGGACTTTAGCGCGTCAATATCTACATTGCCGGTAAAGACAAAGGTATAGCCTGAAGGCTCAAGGGCCCGGACGATAAAGTTTTTTACCGCGTCCAGGGAAACAGCGTCCAGATCCGCTGTTTCGAGGGGTCTAAAGTAAAAATTATTACCATAAATGAATTTTTCGAGTTCGTCTGAAAAATAAATCTGGGGATTCTCGTCCTTCCGCTCAAGGCTGGCGCGGTATTGATCCGCCATGACTATGGCGGCGTCTTCGTCAATGCGGGGCTGGGTAAAGGTAAGATAGAGCAGCTCAAAGAATGTCTCCAGATCTCTTCCGGTGGAACGGCCCGCAAAACTCCTGGTAAAATTGCTGGCCCTGAAACTCAGGGAAATCTGCCTGTCCGCCAGGCGGCGTACCAGATCGGTACGGGTATAGGGCCCAGCGCCTGATGCTTCAAGCAGTTCCGAGGCAAAGCGGGCCGACGCGAATTCCCTTTCGTCTGTATCGGTGAGTCCGCCCCGGGCAAGGGCATAGAACGCCACTTCGTTATTTTTATTGCCGGTTTCTTTGACTATTACCTGCGCGCCGTTGCTGAGGGTCCAGGCAAGAACGCCTTCCCTTTCTTCTGCGGATATAATGGCGCCCGGAACCGGCGCTCTATCAAGGAGGCTTCCTTCCGTAGCTTCTGAAAGGGGCCTTGCGATTTTTTCTTTGGCCGCCGCTTCAACAATGCGCTGTATTGTTTCCGGCGTGGGCAGGGCGGCGCGTTCGGTCTCAGGGGCCATGACAAACACCCTAAGATCATTAGACGCAAAAAAGGACTTGACCTGGGCGGCGATTTCTTTTTCGTCTATGTGGGGGAGCAGTTCCTTTATGGCGTTGTATTCCCATTCCACGCCGGGAACCGGCGTTTTGCTGAGGAAGTGGGAGCTAAACTCGTGTATATAATACCGGGACTCCTGCCTGTCCTGTTCGGAGACCGCCTGTTCCAAATTTGAAAGAAGGGCGCGCTTTGCCCTGTCTATTTCGGCAAGAGAAAAGCCATAACGAGTTATGGATTCCTTTTCCCTGAGCAGGGCCCTGAGGGTGGGTTCTACGCTGCCGGTCTTTGCCCCGGCGGAAAACACATAGAAGCGCGACGAGGTCCCAAAGGGTATGGTTCCCACGCCCGCCGCGGTATAGGGCGTTTCCGGTTTTGCGGCGGCTTCGTCAAAGCGAAGGGAAAGCATGGAGCTTATGAGGCTTTCGATTATGTCCTCCCTGTAGGCGTACAGGTCTCCGGGCGGCGGGCTAAAATCAAGCTTGTAGTAGAGGCTTACCTGGCTCATCGAAAGTTCAGGATCAGTAACAATTTCAGCCTGAAAACGGTTTTTTTCGGCGGGAGGAAGATCGTAGCGGGGGCGGTTTAACGTGTCCGGCCGCCTGGCTATGGTAAAGTGGGATACAAGAGAATTTTCCAGCGCCTCGCCGTCAAAGTCTCCTACAAAGATGACGGCCATGGTCTCAGGCCGGTACCAGGTATGGTAGAAATTTGCCAGCACATCGGCCGGGGCGCTTCTGATTATTTCGGGAAGCCCTATGGGCCGTCTTTCGGCATAGGGGGAACCCTGAAAGAGCAGGGGAAACATTTTTTCCCTGATTCTGTCCATGACGCCCAGATGGTTACGGTATTCTTCGATAATGACAGGCCGTTCTTCGTCCACGTCCTTTGCCGTAAAGCTGATGGCGTGGGTCCAGTCGTCGAGTATTGCCAGGGCCTTTTCCGGTATGCGCCTAACGCCTTCCGGATCTGTTTCTACCGGGACTTCTATGCCGAAAACCGTCTCGTCATAGGACGTGTAGGCGTTTACTTCCGGCCCGAAACGCATGCCCAGGGAACGCAGATAGTCTATGAGATCGGCCTCGGGAAAACGCTCTGTTCCGTTAAAGGCCATGTGTTCGACAAAATGGGCAAGGCCCCGTTCATGTTCTTTTTCCAGCACCGAACCGGCGTCGACCGCCAGGGTAAGAAAGGCCCTCCCCTGGGGTCTGGCGTTTTCGAGGATATAGTACGAGAGCCCGCTGGGAAGCGTGCCCTTGCGGGCGTTCCGCATAAAGGGAAGGGGATCATGGGCCTGCCCCAGGCTGCCATAGTTTTGGGGCCGCGGGGCAGGGTTAGAGGAACAGGACAGCAGGGAAACAACGCAAAAAAGCGCCCCGGCAAGGAAGAAACCCCCAGGAATAGCCCGGAAAAGGGTTCTAAAACGCCGGAATCCCTCCGGCTGCTTTTTAAAAAGAGGTAGTAGTGCTTTCATAACTCCCACTATAACAAAAGGAAGGGATTTTTACAAACAGCGCCCAGGGGCATTGTCTGAATATAGTTGTTGCCATCCAAAAATAGACCTTGCCCTGCTTAAACGCGCCGGATACGCAAGATTGAAGGCAACGCTCTCCATTTGTCCTGCACCGCCTTTTACAAGCCCGCCAAATGCGATACTATACAGCATGGCGATTTCTATGTATTCCCTCGGCGCGGCTGAGGAAGTAACCGGGTCCAGGCATGTTCTTGAAGTGGACGGCAGAAGTTTTCTTATTGACTGCGGCGCCTTTCAGGGAAAACGGGCCGAGGCCGACCGGAAAAACCGGAACCTGGGTATCAGCGCTGACCGCATTGAGGCGGTTATACTTACCCACGGGCATTTTGACCACTGCGGGCTTCTTCCCCTGTTGACCAGAAACGGATACAGGGGAAATATTTTTGCGACTCCGGCAAGCAGGGATATAGCAAGCCTTGTGATGATGGATACGGCAAAGATACAGGCCCGTGATAGCGAATACCTTCGAAAGCAGGCCAAAAAGAAGGGCGAGGAATTCAACTGGACGCCGCTCTTTACCGAACAGGACGCCATAGAAGCCACGAGCCAGATAGTCGGTGTTAGCTATAACCGGCCGGTGAGCGTCGGCGACGGCGTTAAGCTGGAATTTTTTGACGCGGGACATATACTGGGCTCGGCCATGGCCTTTCTTACCGTCAAGTCTGAAGGAAAGGAAGTCCGCATCGTCTATACCGGCGATCTGGGCCGTCCGGGTAAACCTATCATACGGGATCCTTCGCCCGTGGCCCCCTGCGATTACCTCGTACTGGAAAGCACCTACGGAAACAGAAGGCATGATTCTGCCGACGACGCCTTAAAGCGCCTTGCCGAAGTTGCCAGGCGGGCGGTGAAAACCAGGGGCCGTATACTTATTCCTTCGTTTGCCATAGAAAGAACCCAGGAGCTGGTGTACTATTTTCATCTGCTCGTTGACGAAGGGGAGATACCGCCCATTCCCATTTATGTTGATTCTCCGATGGCGACTAACGCGACGACGATTTTTCAGGTTCACCCGGAGTGTTATGACGAGAGCGTCCACGAGGCCTTTACCCGGCACCACAAGAACCCCTTTGGTTTTAATGACCTGCATTTTACGACCAGTGTTGACGAATCAAAGGCCCTTAACAATCATCCTGGGCCGCTTATCATCATTTCCGCCGACGGCATGTGCGAGGCCGGGCGTATTCAGCATCATTTGATGAACAGCATAGGGAGTCCCAATACTACGATACTCATCGTAGGGTATATGGCCGAGGATACTTTGGGCCGCCGTATACGCAACAAGGAAGACGAGGTAAAGATACAAGGCCAGTGGTTTAAGAGAAGGGCCGAGGTGGAAGAGCTTAATGCCTTTAGCGCCCATGCCGATTATGAAGAAGCCTCGGCCTGGTTAAAGCGGCTTGATACTTCGGCGCTTAAAAAGATTTTTCTTGTTCATGGTGAACCCAAGGCGCAGCGTTTTTTTAAGAGTCATCTTGAAGCCCAGGGCTATGCCGCGGAAATTGTCAAATATGGTGAAACCTATGCGGCGGATTAAAAGGACCCCTGGGTTTCTGCCGGAGGCGTCATGAACTATCTTACCGGCTTTCATGCCATGGAAGAATGGATCAAGGCGGGTAAGCCTGTTATCGCCCTTCTTGTTGCCAAACCGGGCCCCCGCTCGCGGGAGCTGGTTGAACTTGCCCGTTCCCGGAAGCTGCGCATAGACCGGGTGGGCACCCACGACCTTGATTCCATTGCCTCTGAACACCGGGGCGTAGTCCTGCAGATAGAGGGCGGCGGCGCGGAAAGCGAAACAAGCGTTGAAAATTTTCTTGAGGGCCTCGGCGAAAGAAAGAACGTCCTTGTCCTGCTTCTTGACGAAATCACCGATCCCCATAATTACGGGGCCATACTCCGTTCTGCCGACCAGTTCGGCGTTGACCTGGTGATTTCGCGGAACCGGCGCAGCGCCAAACATGCCGAAGTCATCGCCAAAACTTCGGCGGGGGCGGCGGCCTGGGTTCCCCAGGCTGAGACGGCAAACCTGGTCAGGGCCGCCGGGCAGCTCAAGGAACGGGGTTTTTGGATTTACGGCGCTGATATGGAAGGCGAGAGCGTATACAAGCTGGACCTCAGGGGAAGGGTCGGCCTTATCCTGGGAAGCGAAGGCGCCGGGCTGTCCCGGCTTATCAGGGAACAATGCGACGGTTTTGCCGCCCTTCCTTCTTTTGGCCGCCTTGATTCCCTTAATGTATCGGTAGCCGCCGGCGCGCTGCTTTACGAGGTGCGCCGTCAATGGGGGTAGGGCGAGACCTTGGCTCGCCCGGAGGGGGGCGCGAAATAAACCGCCTCATTACGCGGCGGCAGCCTGGAAATGCGGCCCCCTTCAGAATTATTTGGGTGGTGCTTTTGTTGTGGGGCACGCCGCGCTACATTTTCGCGTAAACATGCTCGCCGGCTCGCATGAGGCATTTGGCGCCCCCTTTATGAACTATTGTTCTTTACCGGGCATAGCAGTAGGCGCAAAGCGCGGGGCAGGCGCCGTAGCTTCCTATGTCGACGCTGGGGGCGCAGCGGCAGTGTTTACGCTGGTTTGCCTTGCCGGGGATTTCGATGTTCCAGAGCGTTTTGATGAGGTCTCTGTCTATGCAGGCGCCCTGGCTTATGCCCAAGGGCGAAAGGTCTTCTTTTTCGGCGCAGCTCTGCATGGTCATGCCCGCTTCCCGGGCTAGTTCCGCCAGTTTTTTTAGCAGGCTTTGCGCGGGGGGCAGAAAACGGCCTTCCTGGTCACGCAGGGGCGGCATGGTAAAGGCTTCACCGGCCGCAAGCTTCTCCATGCGCCGCCTGGTTCGGGGGTATTCGTCGTAACCGCTTACGATAACCCGCCTGACCGCGCCTTTGAGGGCTCCGGATAGCCGCTTGAAATTGGCAAGATGAAAATCTTCTGTGGTAAGGCTGCTTAAAATCAGCGGATCGTAACGCCAAAGTACCCGTTCCGGGCCAAAACGGCCGGATAATTCGTGAAGGCCGCGCAAAACCAGGGCCTGTTCCGGTGGATTTGCCTCAAGCTGAGGCGGATAAGCAGTGAGGGTGGTCATGCAGTACCATTTATAGCCCAGGGATTCAAGGTTTTTTCCATATATAAGCAGGGCTGAAGGGTCTCTGGTCCAAAAAACCAGGATTTCGGCGTCGGATGGGAGCAGGGATACCCGCCGTATCTGGTTCCGGTTGAAGGGATTGGCAACGTCAACAAAGCCTTGCTCGAGTTTTTCCAGAAACCACCTAAAATGAAAGCGGGGAATGTCGTTTCTGCGGGAAACACTGACAATCACAGCTTGACTTTAATTCCTTAACCCTGTATATTCAAGTCATCTGGGGGTGTAGCTCAGTTGGCTAGAGCG
>JAIRTD010000213.1 GCA_031255115.1 Spirochaetaceae bacterium
TATTTTATTCATGCGCGACGCCTGACATACAGCGGGGGATTTAGATGGAGAACAAGAACAACAACCCTTTACCGCCCCGGCCTCCTCTAAACGCGGGCAGGCCGAATCGTTTTGCGTTGATCTTTTTTCTGGTGGCGATGGGGCTGTTTATAGCCTATTTTTTCAGAACCGACACAGCCCAGGTCAGGGAGATACACTATTCCGCGTTTCTCAACCATGTAAACCTGGGCGAAGTATCGGCGGTAAAAATTCTGGATAATACCCTCATCGAGGGAACCATCAAGGGCGCTTCGGGGGAACTTATACGGTTTAAGACCCAGATACCCTACCAGGACCCTTACCTTCTTTCGGCGCTTCAGGAAAAGGGCATCGACGTATCGGGAAGTTCCGGCGCGTTCCGGCCCACCCGTATACTGTTTGAGATACTTCCCTGGATTATAGGCTTTGCCCTTATCTGGTTCATGTTCAGAAACATGCAGGGTTCGGGGAACAAGGCCTTTCAGTTTGGCAGGAGCAGGGCAAAGCGCTACCACGACGAAGGCAAGAAGATCAGTTTTGCCGATGTGGCCGGCCAGGATGACGCCAAATACGAACTCCAGGAGGTCGTAGCCTTTCTCAAGAGCCCGCAGAAATTCACCAAAATGGGCGCAAAGATACCCAAGGGCGTGCTGCTGGTGGGCATGCCGGGCACGGGAAAGACCCTTATGGCCAGGGCCGTTGCCGGAGAAGCGGACGTGGCGTTCTTTCACATGTCAGGTTCTGATTTTGTTGAAATGTTTGTCGGGGTTGGCGCGAGCCGGGTCCGTGATCTTTTTGAACAGGGGAGGCGTAACGCGCCCTGTATCATCTTTATTGACGAACTTGACGCGGTGGGCCGTACCAGGGGCGCGGGTTACGGCGGCGGCCATGACGAGCGCGAGCAAACCCTGAACCAGATGCTGGTGGAAATGGACGGCTTTGATTCCAAAGACGGGGTCATAATCCTCGCCGCCACCAACAGGCCCGATGTCCTTGACCCGGCCCTCCTGAGGCCCGGCCGCTTTGACCGCCAGGTGGTAGTCGCCATGCCCGATATTAAAGAACGGGAATCAATACTCAAGATACACGCCGCCAAAATTCCCCTTGCCCCTGAGGTAAACCTTGCCAGGGTGGCCAGGGCCACGCCGGGAATGAGCGGCGCGGATATAGCCAACCTGGTCAATGAGGCGGTTCTCTACGCCGCCCGCCGGGACAAGAACCATGTGGAGATGCCTGATTTTGAAGAAGCCAGGGACAAGATACTCATGGGAGTGGCCCGAAAGTCCCTTGCCATGTCCGAAAAGGAAAAGCGCATGACCGCCACCCATGAGGCCGGTCACGCCCTGCTGCATTATTTTCTTAAAGACGCCGATCCTCTCCACAAGGTAACCATAGTGCCCCACGGCCGGGCTCTGGGCATGGCCATGTCCCTTCCCGAAGAGGACAGCTATTCGAGAACCAGGGGCTGGATAAGCGACCGCATTACCATCATGTACGGAGGCTGGGCCGCCGAGAAAATTTTTTTTGAAGAAACCACCACCGGCGTCAAGCAGGATATACAGCAGGCTACGGACCTTGCCCGGCGCATGGTCTGCGAATGGGGCATGGCGTCGGAGCTGGGGCCCATAGCCTACGGCCAGGAGGACGAACCGATTTTCCTCGGCAAGGAAATTGCCCGGCACAAGGATTATTCTGAAGATACGGCCCAGCGCATAGACCGCGAAGTAAAGCAGATACTTGACGACTGCCTGTCCAGGGCCGCTTCGATACTCGAAAAAGAAAAAGAAAAACTTTCCACGCTCAGCGAGGCCCTCATTGTGCGGGAGACCCTTATTGATGATGAAGTCCGGGAACTCCTCGGCTTTCCCCGGCGGGAAAACCCGGCGCTCCTCAGCGGCGGCGCGGAAAAGGGCGGCTCCGGGAATAACGCGGAAAACGGCGGCGCGGAAAACAGCGGCCTTGGGAATAACGCGGAAAATAGCGACGCGGACGAAAACAAATCAGGAGGCGGGGCCTGAAATGACCGGGCGTATCCTGGCAGCGGTAACGGCGGCTTTTTTGGTTGTTTTCCCTGCCCATGCCCAGCTTTCAGAGGGCGATGAACGGGGTAATCAGGCCATAGCTTCCCAATATGTTTCCTGGGCCGAAGAGCATATAGCCCAGGGCCGTTTTGCCGCCGCCCTGCTTGGTCTGGAACGGGCCGGCGACTTTGCCGATGAGTCCTCCGATATTTCGTATCTGTCGGCCCTGTGTCAGTTACGTCTTGACCAGGCCCGCCGTCCCATACTGGAAGCGCTCAGACGGGCCCTGGAAGCAAATCGCTGGCATCGTTATGCGCCACAGGACGCGCAAATACTCGAAGCCGGGATACTTGTCGCCCTCAGGCGTTACGAAGAAGCCCTGGCCGTTCTTTTGCGGCTGCCCGAAAGTCTTGATGCCCGCGAGCTTACCCTTGCCGCCTTAAAGGGTCTTGGGGACAGCGCCGCTTTCAGGGAGGCCGCCGGCCGCGCTCTTGCGCTTTATCCCCGCGAAGGCGGCCCCGCCGCTCTTGTCCTTGACTACGCGCGCTCCCGCCTTCCCCATAACGGAGACCGTGAGCTTGTAAACCTTGTGCTGCGGCGGCTTCCCCTGCTTGTTGCCGGGTATCCTGAACTGGCGTATAAGGCGGCCCCCTTTATCAGGGATACCGAAGAGGCCCGCCGCCTGATTGCCGCGTACAGGGCAGATGGGAATCCTTCGCCGCTCTCCATCCCCGCGGCGCTCAATCTCGGCCTTATTTCCGAAGCCCAGGCCGTCGCGGAACTTTTTGCCGTTCCGGGGACAGGGCCTGTTCCCTATGCGCTTATCGGGGAACTTTGGGACCTGCTGCGGACCGGTGCGGCCAGAAGTTCTTTTTCGAGAAACCTTTCGGTATTTAGCGGTGTTATAACAGAAGATGAGGATAACGACGGTTTTGTCGAAACAAGGGTCAGCTTCCATGAGGGCGACGCCGTCTCCTATCACTATGACGCCGACCAGGACGGTGTTCCCGATATAGAAGTATCTTTTGCCTTTGGCGTTCCCGAAAGCGCTTCGCTTTTTATACTTCCTGAAGTTTCAGGAAGCGGCGGGCTCGGTGATACCAGTAATACCGGTGATATTGGTAATACCAGTAATAGCGGTGAAGGAGAAAGGGTACGGGTATACTGGGAAAGGTATCCTGCCATTCTCAGGGCGGAACTTGGAGAGACGGTATTTTTTCCACCTCCCCTGGAATACTTTTACGCGCCGCTTGACTTTGTCCCCCTTGCGGGTAACGGAACAGCGCCGCTCTATCCCAGGCGGGACCCGCTTGTTCCGCGCATATCAAGGCGTTCTCTGGTTTCGTCCGCGGTCCGTATTGAACGGCCGGGCAGCGGGGGCGCTGTTGAGTATATCGACATGGTACAGGGCATACCCCGGCGGGCCAGGGAGATAGCCGGCGGGCGGCTTGTCGCGGAAACCGAATTCCGTCTGGGCCAGTTGTTTTTTCAGCGCCTGGACCTGGACATGGACGGCAGACTCGAAACCATACGGCGTTTCCGCCGCCTTCCGGGCCTTACGGACAGAACAGACGCGCTTGATTTTCTGGGGGACCTTGAAAGTTCCGAAAGTGATTGGGATGGAGATGGCTTGTTTGAATATGGCGAAATATACTACCCCGACGGCAGGATCGAACGGTCCTGGGACCTCGACGGCGACGGCAGGAGGGAAAGGCGTGAAACCCAATAGGCGCCGCCGGTCGCGTTGCGCGACCCTCCTTCTTTTCTGCTTCCTCTCCTGTACTACCAGCGCGGAAAAGCGGCTTGAAGCGCCCAGGTCCACGGATCAGCTCCGGCTTGATGACATCGAGCGTTATGCGGCAGAAGATCCCGCGCGGGCCATACATCTTATAGGCGCCTATGAGCGGACCTATGGTTCAGAATCCTATTCCTTTGACGCGCTTCGGGAGCGGTCTGTAGAAAACCTTAAAGAGGCCCAGACAAGAGCCATTGGAGAACGCCGCTGGGATGACGCCGCTTCGATGGCCCGCTCGCTTATGGCCCTGGGCATTGCGGTAGAAAACACCGGCATGGAACCTGACTTTCTCCTTGCCGAAGCCAGGGAATACCTTAACGAGAACAATAACCTTGCCGCCTTTGTCTATGCGGTACGGGCCCATGAGCTTGACCCCCTCAGCGCCGAAAATGCCCTGCCTTTCTTTACCCGTGCCGTTGAACTGCGCCAGCGGCGCACCGCGGCTTTTTTTCTTGCGATTCTTGACGGCCTTGGCGTTCAGGTGGACGACGAGGTCCGCGCCTATGTCCAGGGCAGGGATACTCCGGCGGATATGATACAGGGAGTCGCCACGGTGATGGTGTACCGGGGCACCAGAATAGAACGGGGCATGGGAAGCCCCGACTGGATACTGGGTTCGGCCTTTTTCGTGGACGGCTCAGGCCTCCTCATTACCAACTACCATGTAATTGCAAGCGAAGTTGATCCTTCCTATGAAGGGTACTCGCGGCTGTATATTCGTATGGGCGACTCGTCAAGCGCCCGTATTCCCGCCAAAGTGGTGGGCTGGGACAAGGCTATGGATCTGGCCATCATCAAGGCCGAGATAAAACCCGCCTATGTTTTTTCCGTTGTGGACCGGGTGCTGCCCCGGGTAGGCGAAACCGTACTTGCCATAGGATCTCCCGGCGGGCTCGAAAAAACCGTAACTTCGGGCATTGTTTCCGCCCTGGGCCGGCGCTTTCTTCCCATCGGGGACGTCATACAGATAGACGCGGCGGTAAACCACGGTAATTCAGGCGGCCCCGTGGTCGACCTTTCGGGCCGCCTGGTGGGTATAGTATTCGCCGGTATAGAACAGTTCCAGGGCCTTAATTTTGCCGTTCCGGCGGAACGCATGGCCGCGGCCCTGCCTGCCATGATAAAGGGCGGCAAGGCTGAACGGCCCTGGCTGGGCCTCGCGGTGAGCGAAACAAATCAGGGCGCGGAAATAGTTTATGTCGCGCCCTTTACCCCCGCTTCGGAACAGCGTATCGAAGAAGGCCTGTATATAAAGAGCATCAACGGCGCCGAACTGGATGTACCCCAGGGGGCCCTGATTCCGGCGCTTCAGGACCTGCTTTTTCCGGCCCGTCCCGGCGAACTGGTGGCCCTTGAGAGTTCCGACGGCAGAACCACCATCCTGCGCAGCGCGGCCCGGCCCGATATGCCGCTTGCCGACGCGGCCAAGGTCGACAGCAAGGAGCGTATTGCCGCGCCGCTTTTCGGCCTGGTACTTTCCCCTTCGGCAAACAGGGCTTTTTCGCCTTCTTTTCTGGTAAAGAAAGTGGTCCGGGGTTCGATTGCCGACGAGGCGGGCCTCTCCGAAAATGACCCGGTAACCATACGGAATCTCAGGATAGACGAGACTATAGGCATAGCCATGATGGAAATAAATGTTAAAAGGCGGCGCTCAGGCTACCTTGAGACCACCATGCGGCTGCCGGCGATACTCGATTCCCCTGATACTCTGTAAAATCTGGGTGAATGGCCGGATAGTTAGCCCCAGACTTTCACGGGCCGGGGCTTCTTTACCTTTCCGGGCGTGTTTTCGGTTAAATTCCCCCCATAAAAAAATAAAAAAGTTGACTAAAATGCTTTGTTTTATCTCTGTTTTTTACTATTATGAAGATGTCGATTGGTTCTGTTGCGGTTTTTACGGACTGTAACAGCGGGTTATGTAAAAAAGAGAGGTTCTTATGTATCACATTCTCCGCGAAGAGCGCAAGAAAAACGCCTTTGTCAGAACGGATTTTACCCAGCCATATTTTCCTGCCCGTGACCGCGAAGATCTGTTTACCCGGTACAGGGAGATGGAAAAAAAGTTCGCTGAAAGCGAAAGGCGCTATAAAAGGCTTTTTGAGACCGCCCCTCTTGCGGTTTTCTTTTCCGATCCTGACGGACGTATCCAGGACTGTAACCGTCATTTTGCCGATCTTTTGGGTTTTGACAAACCCGCCGAACTGCGGGGCATCAAGATTTACGATTTCTTTGTTTCGCCCCGGGAAGGCAAGGATTTTATACGCGAACTAATCGCCGATACCGGCGCGGCGGCTTACGGCAAAAAAATGGGCGAATGGAAGCTCCACGACGCCCAGGGCGGCGTCATGCCGGTTCTGGTTTCCATGGAACTTAAAACCGACGACCAGGGGCGGCCGGAAGAACTGCGGGGCCATCTTGAGGACCTAAGCGAATACCGGGAACTGGAGACCAAACTTGAACGGACCGAGAAACTTGAAACCATGGGGTATCTTTCCGGAACCATAGTCCACGATTTTAACAACGTGCTTTCCACGATTATCGGGTACTGCAGCCTGATACGGGAAAACGACGCGCTCAATCCCGAACTCTCCTCCGATGTTGACAGAATACTAAACACGGCCCGGAGGGCCTCTGAACTTACCGGCCAGCTCCTCAGTTTTTCGCGCGGCAGGGGAGAGGAAAACGAAGGCTGTAGTCCGGTACAGGAAACCCTCAAGGAGATTGAATATATACTCCGCCGCCTGGTACGAAAGGAGATACGGCTCCACTTCAATCTTTATCCTGAAGAGTTGTATGTCCCGATCAAGCGCTGCCATTTTGAACAGATGGTGATCAATCTGATACGAAACGCCCAGGACGCCATTTCCGGTTCTGGTCTCATCGAGGTAAAAAGTTCTCTGTATCGGGACAACGGAGCCGGCGGCCGGGGCATAGGATGCGGCGCCTGGCTTGAACTCAGCGTAAAGGATACCGGTTCGGGGATAGCCCGGGAAAAACTTGACCGGATATGGAAGCCCTTTTATACCACCAAGGAAAGCGGCAACGGAACGGGCCTCGGCCTGTATTCGATACAGCGTACCCTCTTACGCGCAGGCGGTCATATCTTTGTAGAAAGCGAGGAGGGCAGGGGAACGATTTTTACCCTGTACCTTCCGCTCAGGAACGGCCGCCCGCGGCATAGTAATTGATAAGGCAGCCGTCTATAAGTATCTGCCGCTCCGCCGCGGTAAGTTCGCCGAGGCTGAGTTCAATTTTTGCCCCGCCTGTTACATAGGCGCTGATTGGGGCGTCGCCTTCCCGGACAGCCTTTTTGATATCAGGAATAAGCAC
This sequence comes from Spirochaetaceae bacterium, assembly GCA_031255115.1. Lineage (GTDB taxonomy): Bacteria > Spirochaetota > Spirochaetia > Treponematales > Breznakiellaceae > JAIRTD01. Next base: position 7,165 of record JAIRTD010000213.1, read on the forward strand.
ATAATCACCGGTATGGAACAGGGTTTCGGCGCCGGCCACAAAGGGCAGTATGCCCCAGTTGATCAAATTGGAGCGGTAACGTTTTGTGGCGTATTCCACGGCGAAATTCGCCTGGGCCCCCAATACCCGCTGGCAGGACGCTGCCTGCTCCCTGGCAGAACCGTCGCCCGGTTTGCGGGCGTAGATGGCGCTCCCTATGCCTATGGCCGAAAGCTCAATGCCTGAAGGGACCTTGATATTGGCAAGAATACTTTCAATTTCTTTTTTGGCTCCGCCGGCTTTTCTTTCGGTCTCAAGAGCCTGGACTTCTTTTGCCCTGCCCACATAAGCCGGGTCCTTTCTGGACAGGGTGAACTCGGCGAGCCGCACGGGGTTTGAGCGGTACGACGAAGTTTCGCCTGACGGAATGAGTTCGTCGGTGGTGGTTACCGTATCCTGTATAACGCTTACAATTTTTATGAGAAGATGCTCAGGGAGAGAAGGCATGGCGGGCCAGTCTTTTATATTGGGGCCGAAGATAAGTTTTTCGCCGGGCAGGGGTCTTCCCCAGCCATTGTACACCCGCTTGTCGTAGACGCTCCGGTCAAAGAAATAGTCCGGGTTTGTGTATTGTATATCCAGTTCGGTGGCCGGGCAAAGCCTTCCGCCCTGTATGGCGCTGGCCGCCACGGAACGGGCGTCCATGAGGGCCACCGAAGCGATCTGGCCCTCGTTGGGTTTGGAGCCTTCCCTGTTGGGAAAATTTCTCGTGGTGTGGCGTATGGAAAATTCTCCATTGGCGGGCGTATCTCCCGCGCCAAAACAGGGGCCGCAAAATGCCGAGCGCAGCACAACGCCGCAGGCCATGAGTTCTTCTACGGCCTTCTGCCGGGTCAGTTCGAGAAAATTGGGCTGGCTGTCCGGGTATACGCTCATGGAAAAATAATCGCTGCCTATGGACTTGCCCTTGAGAATATCGGCAGCCGCCATGATATTGCCGAAGGTTCCGCCCGAGCAGCCGGCTATAATCGCCTGGTCCGCCCAGATTCCGTTATCGCGTATCTTGTTTCTAAGCGCAAGCCTCACGCCGCTTTCGCCCAGGGCCCTGCTTCCTTCTTCTTCAACTTTTGCCAGTATGTCTTCGGCGTTTTCGTTTAACTCCCGTATGGTATACACATTGCTCGGATGAAAGGGCAGGGCTATGGAGGGTTCTACCTTTGAAAGATCCACATGGATGAGGCCGTCATAATACGCGGCGGCCGCCGGGGAAAGTTCCCGGTAGTCGTTTTTTCTGCCGTGTATTTCCAGGTACTCTTTGACCTTGTCGTCGGTTTTCCAGATTGAAGACCAGCAGGCTGTCTCGGTGGTCATTACATCAATGCCGTTGCGGTAATCCACAGAAAGATTGGCAATACCGTCGCCGACAAATTCCATCACCTTGTTTTTTACATAACCGTTTTTGAATACCGCGCCGACAATACTTAGCGCCACATCCATGGGGCCCACTCCCGGCGCGGGCCGCCCGGAAAGATAGACGGCCACTACTTCGGGATAAGCCATATCGTAGGTTCTTCCTACAAGCTGCTTGGCAAGTTCACCGCCGCCTTCGCCTACGGCGATGGTTCCCAGGGCGCCGTAGCGGGTATGGCTGTCGGAACCGAGAATCATTTTTCCGCAGCCCGCCGCCATTTCGCGGTTGTAGGAATGGATTACCGCAAGATGGGGAGGCACATAGATGCCGCCGTATTTCTTTGCCGCCGAAAGGGCAAAAACATGATCGTCGCTGTTAATGGTCCCGCCTACGGCAGAGAGGCTGTTGTGGCAGTTTGTAAGCACATAGGGCACGGGGAATTTTTCCATGCCGCTGGCCCTGGCGGTCTGAATAATGCCCACATAGGTTATGTCGTGGGAAGTAAGGGAATCAAACATGAGGGAAAGATTTTTTCCGTCTCCCGCGCGGTCATGGGCCTTGAGAATACCGTAGGCTATGGTTCCCTTGCGGCCTTCTTCGGCGCTGAGGCTTAGGCCCCGCGCCTTGAGAGCTGCCTGGGCGTTCCCGTCGTCCCGTATGAGTTCCGAACCGTTTAATAAATACACGCCTGACTTGCAGAGTTCAATCATTCTTATCCCCTTATTTGCGCCTGGAGCTTTTTACCCAGGCAGTCATAGACCATAAGCGTATCACAAACATGCCGGTATCGCCAGTCCGGTCAAAACCACGCGCGCCAAAAATTTTGTACGTCAACAACCTGGGGGACAATGTGGTGTATGGCGGCGTCGTTCCGGGGGCTTACAATACGGGAGTCGCCTTCGCGGGCGGCAAGAAGCCGGTTGATCTCGTGGAGTTCGGGCCGGTATTCAAAGTGCATGGTGTCAAAGAAAAGCCACTTGCCGCCCCATATAAAGCCTTCGTATTCAAAGGCCTGTATTACTTTTTCCGGCGGCTGCCAGCGGTCTTCCAGGGGGATAAAGATCCAGTTGCTGTTACGGTCTTTTTCCCACTGCCAGTAGACGGCTTTTGTTTCTCGCTGCTGTCTTTGCAGGTCAAGGGCCAGACCCCAACTGTGATAGCTCAGGCTGCGGCCGCCCCGCACTCTTCTCCAGTTATAGGCGCCTATGGGGGCAAGGGAATCTATAAAGCGTTTTAATTCCGCGTCGGTCCTGCTTTCGCTGGTGAGCGCGTTGTCTATGCGCAAAAGGGCGTCGCGTATTATGCGGTGGACGGTAACGGCGCGGCCGAGAAAGTTTATACGGACAAGCCTTTCCTCAAGGCCCCTTCTATCTTCGCCGTCGTAAAGGAAGGCGCGGAAGCTGTTTTCGTAATCAAGGTCGTTGTATCTTTCTTCCTGTTCGGCCAGGGCCCTGAGTTCCGCGGCCTCGGCGGGGGAATAATTTTTTGGATCGAAAAGTTCCCTGGGGTAGACCTCAAAGGCATAGGGCCTGAATGAGGCCCACAGTGCCCGCTTTTCCGGGGGAACTATGCGGCCGTGCGCCCAGACAAAGCTCCTGTCCACGCCGTTGATGTGCCACTCCCCGCCGGAATATTCGATTGACGTTATTTTTTCGGGAAAGCTATGCTGATACGCGCGGAGTATAATATCGGGCCGGAGTTCCGCTTCGTAAGAGCCCGGCGCGGCATCCTGCCCTTGTCCGGAACCTGAGGAAAGTTCCTGGGCGCCGGGAGACAGCGAAAGAAGCGCAAAGAGAATTATACCAGGGATAGGGCCGTGTAATAGATAAATTCGCCGCCCGGCTCTTTCGTGCAGTGCAGCGGCGGCATCTTTGTCTTTCCCGTGTATTCCTCGAAAAGACCGCTTTCCAGAAGGGCCGCTGCAAGTGGAGTTCCGCATGCGCTGATTTTACCCTGTTCAAAGGCTTTCATCAATTCGTGGGCCTTGTTTCCGCCCAAAAGTGAAAGAAAGAGTTTGGCCTCTTGTTCGGCCTCCGCCTTTTCCGCGTGTATGGCGGCGCAGCTTGGCACCACAAAAAGGGTGCTGCTGAGGACCGGTTCAAATACTATCCTGAGGGCCTTTGCCAGGGCGGAAACCAGATTGGGAGTTTTGCCGCCCATAAGAACCGGTATCAGCGAGGCCTGAGGATAACGGTATTTGATAAAAGGAAGAACGATTTCGTGGGTATGTTCCAGCAGATGGGGAATATCGTTTATCTCAAAACAGGTTGAACAGGACGCCAGGGCTTCGCAGAGTTCCCGGCATACCGGGATATTTCCCAGCGGGGTTTCAAAAAAATCCGATTCGGTGATAAATAGCCCCCGCTCTTTTTTGTAATGTACGGCGCCTAAAAGCACTATCCGGGAGAGCTCCGCGGGACAGTCCAGAAAGGCCTCGGCGCTTAGTTCTCCTGAGATGTTCCAGGCGCAGTGGGGTACAAGAATGGCGCGGGCCCTTCCTTCCTTGAACTTGGCCATGCCCAGAGAAACCAGTTCCGCTTCGGCCTGGGTTTTTTCTTCAGGATAAAAGAGGCCTGAGGCAACCATGGAACGTATTTTTGGCTCCGGGGAGAATTCCCTCATGCTTAGAGTGTAAGGCCCGCCGCGGCCCGGCGCAAGAGCCTTTGACACGAATTATTAGACTTGCTTAAAAACCTTAAATTTTTAAGCAACGCTATTCAATTAAACAAGCCTATTCAATTAAGCGAGTCTATTCAATGCGGCACTTTTCCAGTTCCTTGAGGCGGCTGTCCTCAAGGGTAATATGCAGATTTTTTTCCTGGCTCGGTATCACAAGGCCCCTGGGGCCGTTCTTTACCCTGCGGAGGTATTTGACCGGAGTGTAAAAAAGATCGCCGCTTTTTTCGTTTCTTCCTTTGGAATAGAACAGGGCGAGGTTGCCGGCGTCAAGGAGCAGCTCAAGGGGATAGGATTTGCCGCTCCGCTGTTTGATGAATACATAGGCGCCCGCGTAATCCCTGGCGTGAAGCCAGAGGTCGTTGCCCTTTACATGCCTGCGGAGAAGTTCGTCGTTTTCCTTCGCGTCCCTGCCCACGAGAATGAGCCAGTCTCCCCTGCGGAAGGAAAGACCAGGCCGGCCGGGGCCTTTTGAAGTTTCCCGGTTGGTTTGGAGGCTTTTGTTTTTGATGAGTTTGTGGAGGCGGAGGGGATTGGTTTCGGCGAGGAGGCGCTCAAGGACGTTTTCCAGACGGAGCATTTCTTCCCTGCCGGTTTTGATTTCCGCTTCTACTTCTTCGAGGCCGCTTTTTGCTTTTTTGTACTGCCTGTAGTACAGTTCGGCCTGGGCGGGTCCGGTTTTTTTGGGGTCAAGCCGTATTCTTACCTTTTCTCCGGTATAAAAATTATCAGCTTCAAGCCAGGCGTCTCCGGCCTTGATGGACGCGAGATTCGCCATGATGATGTCGCCGTACTGGCGCGGCGAATCGGAGGCGGCGTAACGGGCCTGTTTTTCTTTGAGGATTTCGAGTGAAGCGGCAAGCCGCCCTATTCTGCCGTTGTAGATTTTTTTGGCCTGCTCCCTGAGCGCTTCGAGGGAAAGGGCGCCGCCCTGTTCGGCATAGTAGCGGTCGATCTGCTCGTTAAATGTTTTGGCCGCCTGAGCCCCGCCGGAAAGCTCAAGGGCGTCGAAGCTTCTGATTTCGTATTCCTTTACCGGGCTATACCGTTCAGGATTCGCTTCCCCGCGCTCCGCCTCTTCTTCAGGCTGGTAAAAGCCGCCTGAAACTTCGCCCCGTTTGGGGCTGCGGCGCATGGCGTCAAGAATCCTGCCGTTACAATCGGTAACAATTACATTGGCGGCGTTGGACCAAAGCCGTATGTAGAGCCTGAGTTCTTCTCCGTTTGAACGAATACCCATACGGACTATGCGGTCTTCCCCCAGTTGTTTGAGTTCGAAGATCCTGCCGTTGACCACGCGGGATTTGAGGAATTCGGCAAAACGGAGCGGCTTGTCGTTCCGGGGAACAGCCCTGAATGTTTCGTGTATTCTGCAGGCCCCGGAGCTAAGGGCAATGAGGAGGACGGTGGTTTTGCCGTGATTGTAAATATGAAGGGCAAGGACCTCGAAGGCGCTCTGGGTACACTTCTGAATCTGGCCGCCTGTAAGGTCAAGCTCGGAGAGTATCAGGTTGATTTCTTTCCAGTTAAGGGACATAGTTCCATGCTACACAGGACGACTTTTTTTGCATATAGTGTATGTATCAATATGAAGCGAAATCTGTTTTTTGCATTGTGGGCCGTCATGGCGGCCCTTGTCTCCTGTTCCGGGCCCGAGAGGGCCATAGGAGGCGGCCCCGGGGTAAAAGAAGCGGCGGTCGAAGTAAGCGGCCCGGCCTCTTCCGTAACGGCAGGATTGGCGGACCCGGCGCAAGGAAGTGCCGGAACAGCGGATCCGGCGCGGGGAAGTGCCGGAACAACGGACCCGGCGGCCGAAGACGCTGTTGAGGCGGAGCTTTGGACAAAGGCCCTTGCCCTTGCCCGCTCGCTCGATGACAGGCAGCTTGCCGCCCAGGTCCTCATGGCCGGAACCGACGGCACGGAACAAGTTCCCCCGTGGATGAAGGATATTTTTGCCGAAGCCCCTCCCGGCGCGGTCATGCTTTTTTCGTATAACGTCGCCGGTAACACTGACCGTATCGCGTTCTTTCTCGCCGAACTCAAGGAGACTGTGGCGGAAAAAAGCCTTGTTCCCTTTATTGCCGTGGACCATGAGGGAGGAAGCGTAAACCGCTTTGCAAGGCTTACCGGGTCTTTTCCGCCGCCCCTTTTTTACGGGGAAGAAGCGGAAAAAACAGGCGGAGAGGCCGCCCTCGGCAAGGTCTACGGCGACGCCCGCCGCGCCGCCGGTGAGCTCAAGGCCCTGGGCATCACCATGAACCTCGCCCCTGTCGCCGAAATACTCACTGACGACAACCGCGTCTTTCTTGGGGACCGTTCCTACGGCGGGGACAGCGCCTTTTCGGGCGAAGCGGCGTCCCTCTTTGTTCTTGCCATGCGGGAAGAAGGCATAGCGTCCGCGGCAAAACATTTTCCCGGCCACGGAGGGAGCGATCCCCAC
>JAIRTD010000215.1 GCA_031255115.1 Spirochaetaceae bacterium
GGTATTGGCAATGCGCATGGCCATGGTTTTTACCGCTATGGATAGAGGCGCCTCGGCGATGATGGAATCAAAGGTATAGGGAACCGCTGTTTTTTTACCGCCGCTGTTCTGTTGGGTATGGAATTCAATCTCCGAGCGAAAATCCCAGGCATCCTTGATAAAGGTTACGACAGAAAGGCCCCCTGCGGTTTTTCCGTCTATGATCACCGGGTACATATTGACAAAGTAAATGTCCTTTTTTTCCCGCCTGGGCGCGTGGAGTACCGGGACGCCGCTCTTTACCACGCTGGGAAGCTGGGCCCTGGGCCGCAGGTCTTTGAGGTAAAATCCCTCAACCCTTTGGCCGTTAGGGATATTGTTCTCGATCTCAAGGAAGTGGCGGTACGCGGCATTGGCAAAAATAATGCGTCCGTCAAGGTCTATGTATACAATACCTTCCGACATGGCATCGAAAAGAGCCCTGATTTCATCGGTAAAAATCATACGCCTTCCTTATAAAAGCATGCCGGCCGCAAAGATGCAGAGGGCAGCCACAAAGCCGGCCATAAGCCCGTAAAAGCCCCGGGGAAGATCCCGTATATGATGGGTAAGGGCCTTTCCCGGCCTGCTTGAAAGAACAAAATACAATACCACGGCGGCGCACAGATACAGGAACGAATGTCCTATAGACGAAAGGGAAAAAAGGTCCTCCGGCACCGGGCTGTGTTCGGCGCCGGTAAGTTCGGCCACAAAATGTCCAAGGGGAGAAGAAAAGATTCCCAGAAGCGCGCAGGGCAGGGCCCAGAGCAGCATGGCGGCCTTGATGGGAAAGCCTATGCGGTAGGGGCTTTTGGGAATACCGTGATGGTCAGCGGCATACGCCGCTTCATCCGGAATTTCGGCTGACGGCGCAGTCTCCATGGCGGCTGACGGTGTGGCGGGTTCAGAGGCAACAGGGCCTTCGCCGGGCTTTCCAAAAAATATGCGGCTCAGTTTAATCATCGACGCCATGGTTCCGATACCAACCAGGCTTAAGATGAGGTACTTCCAGTGGTTCTGCTCAAGGCTGTGGGTAATGCCGTGTTTGCTGGCAAAGCCCGAAAAGGGCGGAAGCGCCGCGATGGAAAAAGCGGCTATAAAAAACGAAACCACCGTAACGCCCCGGTCTCCGGCCCGCGCGAGAAATTTTGCCGCGCCCCGGTAGGCGTATACGTCCCGGTTGTTCCCCGCGTCAACGGCGCTTCCAACGGTAAGAAAGAGCAGGCCCTTGAACATGGCGTGAAAGGCCGAGTGGAGAAAGGCCGCCGCAAAGCCCAGGGGGCTGGCCAGGGCCCAGGCGCTTACCACATAGCCTACCTGGCTTATGGAGTGATAGGCCAAAAGCCGTTTAACATCGCTCTGGGAAAGGGCCATGATAACCCCTCCCAGGGCGGTAAAAATTCCGATAAGCCCCAGGGTTTCCCAGAGGGGAAAAGCAATGCCGCTTAAAACTCCTCCGGCCTGGGTGAATACCAGGAGAAACCTCCCCAGGGCAAAGAGCGGAGGCTTGAGGAGCATACCGCAGCCCACCGCCGTTACCGCGTGAGGCGCCGAACCGTGGGCGTCGGGAAGCCAGCCGGCCAGGGGCATCACCGCCACCCTGACCAGGGCCGCGGCGCAAATACAGGCCAGGGAAAAAAGCGCGGCGCTTCCTCCGCCGTCAGGCAGGGCGGCAAGGCCCTTTACAATGCCTTCGTAGGAGAGGGCACCGGTGAGGCGGTAAAAACCGAACACCCCCAAAAGAAAAAAGGTAAGGGACGCCGAGCTTATGGCAAGATAATTAAACGAAGCGAAAAAAGCCTTGGGTTTTTCCGCCAGGGCCACCAGAGCGTAATTTGCTATGGCGAGAACTTCAAAACAAATAAAGAGGTTAAAAAGATCGGCGCAGGAACCCATGCCAGCCATGGCCGAAGTCTGGATGAGGAAGAGGGCCGTAAAAAGACCTCCCCTGGGTCCGGCGCCCCGGGTATAAATCCAGACCACAAAAAGGGTCGAAAAGCCCATAAAATCCACCAGCCACGAGAGGCCGTCAAAGCGCTGGGCAACGCCCAGAATACTGCCCCGGTTGCCTACGGTATAGACCAGGGGCCCAACGCGCACTTCGGGCAGCAGGAGAAAAAGTATAAAGAGAGGAAGCGCAAGGCCCAGGAACGCGGCAAACCAGTCAAGAATATTTTGGACTCGTTTATGCTGTACCTGCTTTACTACAAGACCCATTGCCGCGCCCACAAGGGGAAGCAGCACGAGAAGCACCGGGAGATTATTTGTGTTCATGTATCTTCTCCCTGAGTTCTTCGCAGTCAAGGGTCCTGTGTTCCCGGAAAAGCCTATACGCCAGGGTCAGGGCCACGATAGAAATACAAACCCCGACCACTATGGCGGTAAGCATCAGCGCCTGGGGCAGCGGGTCCACGTAGCTTTGGGCATCTTCGGCGTACTGCATAAAGGGCGCGTGTTTGCCTATCCTTCCACCTTCAACATTGAACAGAAGCAGCACGGCCATATTCATGATGGAAAGGGCATAGACTTTTTTTATCAGGTTGCGCCTGGTGATAAGGCCGAAGAAACCCGCGAGAAAGAGCAGCGCCAAAAGTATTCGTTCAATCATTGCTTTTCTCCATCAAAAGGAGGCAGCATACCGCGATGCCAGAACCTACCTTGAGCCCTATAATCATGTTAAACGCAATGATATACACGGCGGGACTCAGGGCTAAACCCTGTATGGGGTTTTCCAGAATCGCGTATCCGGAGGGAAGACCGGAAAGACAGAGCAGCAGTATGCCGAGAAAGCCCAGCATCTCCACCCGGCTCAAGATGCGGCTCCCGAAAAAGGAACGGTGTGAATCAAGGCCGCCTTCCCTTCTCCCCAAAGCGATAAAGATAATTCCTGAAGCCAGAACCACCCCGCCCTGAAAGCCTCCGCCGGGGGACTGGTGTCCAAAGAACATAAGATAGCAGCCAAAGATCAGTACCATGGGAGAAAGTTTTCCGGCGGTAAGGTCAATGATGCCGGTATGGGCCCTGCGCGGACACCGGGCGGCGGATTTTTTAAGCGCCCCTCCGCCAATCCTGATAAAGCCCATGGCGGCGCTGAGGGACGCGAGGAGTACCGTAAGTTCTCCCAGAGTGTCATAGGCCCGGTAGCCAAGGTATACGGCGGCGACAAGATTCGGAGCGCCGGTATTGTTGTCCCTGACCAGAGTATCCCTAACCAGAACCGGCCAGGCGGTTTCCGGAAGCAGTATGGGAAAAAGCACCAGAGCGGTGAGGATTATGCATATAACGCCGGTAATTAGTTCCCGCTTCACCGCCGGTCGCTCCGCTCGGTTACTCTGATGGCCCAGACATAAATAATGGTAGAAAGCCCCGCGCCCACAGCCGCCTCGGTTATGGCCATGTCCGGGGCGTGGCACATAAAAAAGACCAGGGCCGCCGCCGCGCTGGTTGCCGAAAGGGCTATGGCCCCGTAAAGCAGGTCCGAAGAAAAAAGGGAATATACGGAAAGCAGCAGAATAAAGATCAGGAGCGCCGTTATCATTGGCCATGCTCCGGCGCGGGAGTTTTTTTCCGGGGAGACAGCCAGGGATCAATACCCTGATACCAGGCGTAGCGGGCTATAATATGGGTCGAGGTAGGACAGGATATAAAGAAAAAAAGGATAATCAGGATAAGACGGGCCGCGGTGGCAAGATCGGGAGAGACGCAGAGAGCGCCGAGAAACACGGAGAAACAGGCCGTTGTCGACCCAAGGCCGGCCCCGTGCAGCCGCGTATAGGTATCGGGAAAACGGAACAGCGAAACAGAACCTGCCAAAGCGGCAATACAGGCCAGAACGCAGAAAAACACCGCCGCCAGTTCGCGTATAAAGTTGAGAATCTCCATGACTAGTCCTCTTTTTTTTCCCTGATAAAACTCGCGATACCCAGGAGCCCCAAAAAGCCAAAGATATCGTAGATCAGGGCGACGTCAAGATAGGGACTCCTGCCTTCCATAACTCCCAAAAGCACCAGCGCCGCCAGTACCAGCGAAGTTACCAGGGCCAGGGCGGTAAGGCGGTCCGAACCACGGGGCCCCAGCACAATACGCAGCCCCGAGAGAAGAGCGCAGCCGAGCAGTATGCGTATGGTCCATACAAAAACCACCGAGGTCCAGGAACTCATGACCATACCCTCCTGAGACCTTCTTCGAGTTTGCCCTTTATCTCGTCTCCGGCCCGGCGGGAGTGCCGCGTCGTGGCAAAAAGCCAGTGTACAATGTAATGGTCGTCATCCAGTTCCAGGGTCATGGTATTGGGGGTAAAAGTTATGGAATGGGCCAGCGCCACCCTGGCAAGATCGGAACGCAGCCGGGTACGAAAATAAACCACCCTGGGATTCATTACCCTGGAAAAAACAGCGCGGAACACGGCAAAGCTTGAAACGTACATAGCCCGGACAAGCAGAACGATGTAGCGCAGGGCGGGAATAAAGCTCGGTATGACCGAATGTTTACCGGCTTCATATTCTT
>JAIRTD010000264.1 GCA_031255115.1 Spirochaetaceae bacterium
TGTTTGGTAAGAAAATTCCCGCCCTCCTGTTCGGCTTCATGCTGGTTTTATCGCTTTTTGTATCCTGTACCAAGGCTGACGGCCCCGAGGGGGAACTGCGTTTTGGCCTTACTACCGAGCCTGAAAGCTTTGATCCAATTGATCCTTCCAACACCGCCGACGGCAGGAGCATACTTTTTAACGTGTTTGAGGGTCTGGTAAAGCCTGATACTGATGGAAACTGTATTCCCGCGGTGGCGGAATCCTATACCATCGAAGAAAACGGCCTTGTATACGGTTTTACCATCAGGCAGGGTCTGGTGTTCCACGACGGGAGCCCGGTAAAGGCCTCGGATGCGGTTTTTACCATTGAAGAGGCGATTAAGGCGGGCTTTCCCGGTTTTGCCCAGATAGCCTCGGTTACCGCCCAGGGTGAACGGGAGCTGCGGGTCTTGCTCAAGGTGCCTGATCCTGACTTTCTCCCCTATCTTACTATTGGCGTGGTTCCGGCGGAAAATCCTGACCGGGAAAAAAATCCTGTCGGGACCGGTCCCTTTGCCATAACCAGTTACGCGGCCCAGCGGAATCTGGTTCTCGAAAAAAATCCCCGGTACTGGCAGGAGGGTTATCCTAAACTTGACAAGGTAACCATTGTGTTCCTTGCTGATTCGGACGCCCTGCTCCTTGCCCTCCAGGGGGGGAATATAGACGGCGCGACCATAACCGGTTCTCTGGTGCAGCAGCTTAATCCTGAAAGTTTTGATATATTTCCCAATCCTTCCAACACCGTGCAGCTTTTGGCTCTGAACAACGCGGTAAAGCCTCTGGACGACCCCAGGGTGCGCAGGGCCCTTAACTATGCCGTCGATATACCGCAAATTATCGCCGCGGCGTTTTACGGCAGGGGCGAGCCTTCGGGAAGTCCCCTTATTCCGGGTCTTTCGGATTACTACGAAGAAAGTCTTAAAAATCCCTATCCTGCCGATCTTAACCGGGCCAGGGAGCTTCTTGCCGAGGCGGGGTATACCGGAGGCTTTGCTCTGGAAATCACGGTGCCTTCAAACTATACTATGCATATGGACACAGCCCAGGTCATTGTTAATCAGCTTTCCCAGGCAGGCGTTGACGCTTCTATTAAACTGGTTGACTGGCCAACCTGGCTTTCCGAAACATACCGGGCGAGGAATTACCAGGCTACGATTATTTCTCTTGACGCCAACAACGCGTCGCCACGGAGTTTTCTTTCCCGCTATCTTTCTGATTCGGGAAGTAATTTTCTTAATTATAAAAGCGAGGCCTTTGACAGGGCCTATGGCGCGGCGCAGACCGAAACTGACGGCAAGAAGCGCATTGAGCTTTACCGGGAAGCGCAGAAACTCATATCCGGCGACGCCGCTTCGGTGTACATTCAGGATATACTGGGCTTCCGCGCCTTTCCCAAGGGACGTTTTGCGGGGACGCGAAATTATCCCCTCTATGTAGAGGACTTCTCCGCCATATACCGGATCAAATAGGAATGCGTTTTATAGCGAAACGGCTCTGCGTAACCCTTATTACCCTGGTTCTCGTTTCGCTCTTTACCTTTGCGGCCTTTACCCTTATTCCGGGGGATCCCGCTGCGTTGATTTTGGGAACCGAGGGAACCGAGGAGCAGCTTGCCGCCCTGAGGCTGGAGATGGGGCTGGACAGGAGTTTTGCCGAGCGCTACTTTTCCTGGCTCAGGGGTTTTTTGACCGGAAAGCTGGGGAACTCGGTGCGTTTCCGGGGAGAGGCCATAGCCGCTATGATACTGGAGCGGCTTCCGGTAACGGCGGCGCTGGCTTCCCTCGCCCTTGTCTTTATTTTTCTTATCGCGTTTCCGCTTTCCCTTGCCGGGATACGCCGGGGAGGGTCCCTGTCAGACAGGGCCGTGCATACCCTTACCGCCTTAAATATTTCTTTTCCCGCTTTCTTTCTCGGCATACTCTTTATCTGGATATTCGGCGTTATTCTGCGCTTTTTTATTCCCGGCGCCTATGTTGATTACCGGGAGGATCCGGGGGCCTTTTTTCTGTATCTGGTGTTTCCGGCCCTGGCAATAGCCATACCCAACGCGGCCATACTGGTTAAATTCCTCAGGACTTCTATAGAAAAAGAACTCAGGTCCCTGTACGCCCGCACGGCCTACAGCAAGGGCGCTTCGCCTAACGGCGTGCTCTTTCGCCATGTGTTTAAGAACGCCGTTATACCTTCGGTAACGCTCCTTGGCATGATAGTCGGAGAGGTTTTTTCGGGAAGCATTATCATCGAGCAGGTTTTTACCATACCCGGCATAGGGAGGCTTCTTATCGCGTCAATCAATTCCAGGGATTACCAGCTTATCGCCACACTGGTGGTGTATATAAGTTTTATCGTGGTGTTGGCAAATACACTGGCCGATATAGCCATACAGATTATTGATCCCCGCATACGGGTACACTGATGCGTAGAAACGGCGATTTCCGGACAGGCGCTGTTCTGGCCCTTGTCGTTCTTGTTCTTTCTCTGGTCAGTGTTTTTTATCTTCCGTACGGGTATAACGAGATGGTTCCTGAAGACCGTTTTCTCTCCCCCCGCGCGGCCCATCTTATGGGGACGGATAATTTTGGCAGGGATGTTTTTTCCCGGGTGATGGCGGGGGGGCGTTATACCATTACCACCGCCCTCCTTACCGTGGCGGGAGCGGCCCTTGCCGGGTCCTCGCTGGGGCTTTTTTCGGGCTATGCGGGCGGGCTCATCGACGAGTGCGTTATGCGCATTATGGACACGGTAAGTTCTTTTCCCGGCATACTCCTGGCGCTGATGATGGTTTCGCTCCTTAAAAACGGGCCCTTTACCCTGACTTCCGCCCTCCTCATACTCTTTGTCCCCAGCTTTACCCGTATCATGAGAAGCGGCGTGCTTGAGTACAAGAACCGGGACTTTGTGCTCCTTGCCCGTATATGGGGAATCACGACGCCGCGGCTTGTCTTTTTTCATATACTGCCCAACCTGCTCCCCTCGCTGCTTTCGGCTTCGGTTCTGGGGCTTTCCAACGCCATACTCGCCGAGGCCACCATGAGTTACCTTGGTCTGGGCATACAGCCGCCTCTGCCAAGCTGGGGGCGCATGCTTTCAGAATCACAGAATTTTCTTTTTAACGCGCCCTGGTGCGCCCTTGCTCCGGGCGTTATGATCATGATTACGGTCCTTGCCTTTCACTATCTGGGCGAAGGTCTGCGGCGACGGTATTATCGGGGATGACCATGGAAACGCTGCTTGATATACGGAACCTTTCGATAGGCGTCAATATAGAAGGTTCCTGGCTTCCGGCTGTTTTGGATATCAGCTTTACGGTCTATAAAGGAGAAGTACTCGGCATCGTGGGGGAATCCGGCTGCGGAAAAAGCCTCACCGCCCTTTCCATACCGGGCCTGCTTCCGCGGGGCGCGAGGCGGCAGAACGGCGCCATATATTTTGAAGGAAGGGACCTTGCCGGTCTTGATGAAGAAGAACTCCGTCCGCTGCGGGGCAGCAAAATTTCCATGGTTTTTCAGGAGCCCCTTCCTTCGCTTAATCCCCTTATGAGCGCCGGAAGGCAAATCGCCGAAACCCTGGAACTCCACGGCGAAAAGGACAACAACCGGGAAAAAGTCATCGCGCTTATGGGCCGGCTTGGGCTTCCTGAGCCTGAAAAGCTCATCAACGCCTATCCCCATCAGCTTTCCGGTGGCATGTGTCAGCGGGTCATGCTGGCCCTGGCCCTGATAAGCGGGCCCAGGCTGCTTATCGCCGACGAGCCCACTACCGCCCTGGACCAGAATACCGGAGAGCAGATACTCAGCCTCATTTCCGGCGTTACCAGGGAAGGGACCAGTTCGGCGCTGCTTATCTCCCATGATCTTTCGGTCATACAGAGCGTCTGTTCCAGAGTTCTGGTCATGTACTCAGGAAGAATTGTTGAAGAAGGGCCTGTCGAGGCGGTGTTTTCCCGGCCGGCCCATGAGTATACCCGGCTGCTCCTTGGGGCTATACCGGACCGGAAACGGAAGGGGCAGCGGCTTGCGGGCATTCCCGGCAGGGTTCCTTCTATCGCGGAAAGGCCCGCCGGCTGTCCTTTTAACAAACGCTGCCCAAGCGCCCAGGACCTTTGTTCCGTTGCGTTCCCCGCAAAAAGACGCGCCAAGGCCCTTTCGGAAGACGCTCAAGGCGGAGAACACAGTTCCCGCTGCGTGCTTTACCCCGGGGAGGAAGTCTGATGGCTGTTCCGCTTCTTTCGGTGCAAAAGCTCTCCTTTGCCTATATGGGCCGGCATTTGGGCCCCCTGGGAAAAAGGACCGTAAAGCCGGTACTCAACGATATTAACTTTGAAATACAGGAAGGAGAGATCTTCGGCCTGGTGGGAGAATCCGGCACGGGAAAGAGTACGCTTGGAAAATGCATACTCGGCCTCCTTGAGTATAAAGGGGATATTTTTATAGACGGCATACGGCAGGGGTCCGGCCGCAAAGCTGGACAGAGGAAGCTCCTTGCCGCCAAGGTCCAGGGGGTGTTTCAGGACCCCGGCGCTTCCCTTAATCCGGTCATGTCCATGGGCTGGCTCCTCGAAGAACCCCTCAGGGCCTGCGGCGTGCACAACAAGGCGGAACGGGAGAGGCGCGTTGACGAAACCCTTGAACTGGTTGGGCTTGACGGCTCGATAAAGAAACGCCGGGCCGACGAACTTTCGAGCGGCCAGAAGCAGCGGGTATGTATAGGCTGCGCCCTTACCTTTCGCCCACGCCTCATCATAGCGGACGAGGCGGTAAGTTCCCTCGATGTCTCGGCCGGAGCCCAAATATTGAACCTCTTTAGCGAGCTCCGGGAAAAGCTGGGCCTCGCGCTGCTCTTTATTTCGCATAACCTCGGCGCGGTGCAGTATCTGGCCGACCGGGGCGCAAGGCTCGCCGCCGGAAAACTGACCGACTGGGGCCTGTAAAGAGCCTGAAGGCGGCAGGTAGATTATAGGCCAGGTATGATTATAGGCAGCAAACACAATGAAAGCGCAGGAGTCGGCTATCCAAGGGCGG
Organism: Spirochaetaceae bacterium; assembly: GCA_031255115.1. GTDB lineage: Bacteria > Spirochaetota > Spirochaetia > Treponematales > Breznakiellaceae > JAIRTD01. The sequence continues at coordinate 5,046 of JAIRTD010000264.1, forward strand.
CTCCCGTACTTTCGCACGGAGAGGGCAGAGGAAAGTATTATTTCCCCATAGCGTTCATGCGGCTCCGGCTATTTTGTGTTCGCTTAAAAAGAGGTCGAGAACGGTAAGGAAGAGCGCCACCAGCACTGGCCCCAGTATGAGGCCGTTAAAGCCGAAAGCCATAATGCCGCCGAGTATGGCGAAGAAGATCACCAGTGGATGAAGTTTGATGCGGTCATGGAGAAACAGGGGTCTGAGAAAATTATCCATAACCGAAACGGTCAGGGCACAGACTGCCATAAAGATAAGGCCGCCGGCAATATCGCCTGATACAATCCGTACTATACCCAGGGGTATCCAGACTGCGCCTGCGCCGAGCATGGGGATAAAGGCGCAGATCAGGATAAGCACGCTGAATACGAGGGCGCCTCTTATATGGAAGATCAAAAAGATTACAAAGGCCGAGCTTGCCTGTATGGCGGCAACGATGAAGTAGCCAAAAAAGAGACTCCTCGCCATTTCTTTGAATTTGCCGACAAGCTGGTCAAGGTAATCGCTCCGTATGGGAATGGTGTGGAGTACCAGACGGCCGAGATAGGCGCCGTCAAGGAAAAAGAAAAAGAGGCAGAAAACCATAAAGGCGATGTTAAGGGAAAACAGGCCCACGGTACGGAAGGCGCCGGTCCCTGACTGCAGAATGCGTTGTATGCCGCCCGAAAGGGAAGAAATAATCTCGTTCTGGATTGTCGTGGTATCAAGGGACAACTGGCCCCCGGAGACAGTGCGGACCAGCGAGACAAAATCTTCTATGGCTTCTTTTAGCGCGTCGGGGTTTTCCCGGAACAGGTCGCGGAGGGAAACGAGCAGGTCCCGCAGTTGATAAAAAAGCTGGACGCCCAAAAAGCCAAGGGGAAGGAGAATCAATATCACGATTCCCAGGGCAAAAAGCGCCGCCCAGAAAACCCTTAATATTCTGGCCCGGATTTTTGTTCCGGTGAGGTTTCTTACCATGCGGCTATGCAGGGGTTTTATCAATATGTAGAACAGGGTGGCCCAGAGGAACACCGAAAAGAAGGGGGCAAAAATCCTGCATACCAGGATAAAGAGCATAGACAGTATCAGGATAAATATCCAGTTCTGTATGTTTTTTGGTTTGGGTATCATAATCCTCCGAGGATGCGTTCCGCCTCCGCCTTGCGTTCATAATTGGGATTGCGTCTTAAAAGATCCTGGAGATAGCGCTTGGCCTGTTCTCCGTCTCCAAGGCTTGCATAGGTCTTGCCCAGTTCCATGACGGCGTCCCAGTTATTGCTCTCTATTCTTACTACGGCAAGATACGCGTCCTTTGCGGCGTTGAGATTTCCCGCCCCTACATAGGCCCTGGCAAGGTTCACTCTGACTGTAACATTGCTGGATTCCCTGGACAGGGCTTTTTCATAGTGCTCTACGCTCCGCGTCCAGTCCTCTTTTTTGGCATAGGCCGCGCCGAGGTTGTTGTTTACCTCAAAGGAAGTGGCGTCAACGCTGTAGGCTTCGTTAAGAAAGGCCAGGGCCTGATCGGGAAAATCGTTTTCGAGGTAGAGGCGGCCGAGGTTGATGCGGGGGCGGAGATAGCTTTTATCCAGAGAAGCGGCCCGGGTATAACTGGCTATGGCGCCGTTATTGTCGCCCGCGTCCTCCGCGGCAAGACCCAGGGTATAGGCATATACCGCGTTGGAAGGAGACGCTTCCACGGCCCTCCGGGCGTAGTTCAGGGCGTCGCCTTTTTTCTCCAGGGCGATTTTAACTACCGCCATATTGTAATTGGTCTGGCCGTCATTCGGGGCGGCCTCAAGGGCCCTGGTAAAGGAATTTTCCGCTCCCTGATAATCACCGGCGGCGCTCTGGGCCGCTCCCAGTTCGCGCAGTGAGGCCAGGTCGTTGGGCGTATACTGAAGGGTCCTGGTAAAGGCATTAACAGAAGAAGCAAAGTCGTTTTTCGCGTAGAGTATGCGGCCTATCTCCCTCCAGGCAATCGCGTAATCGGCTTTTATCGCCACCGCCTGCCTGTAGGCGTTAAGGGCCTCATCCTGGCGGCCCAGCGCCCTGAGGGTTCCGCCAAGATTATACCATGCCGGTTCAAAATCCCTCTTGAGATGGGTGGTGGTCTCAAAGGTTTGCCTGGCGTCGGCAAATTTGCGGGCGTTAAAATACACCCGTCCAAGTTCAAAGGAATACATGTAGTTGTTCGGGTCAAGACGCACCGCTTCTTTAAGTTCGACGGCGGCATTGTCCCACTGCTGTAAATCCCGGTTTATTCTTCCCAGGGTATAATGGGGAAGGGCCTGGCCCGGATCCCTCTGGACAGCGTCTCTGGAATAGGAAATGGATTCGTTAAGGAGTTCCCCGCTTTCGGGGCGGCTGGGATTACTGGCATAGCTTTCATAATAGGCGTCGCCTATTTCCGCATATTTCTGGGCCCCAAAACGGGGTTCGCCGGGAGGCAGCCTTGAGACCGCTTCGGTAAAGGCCTCGGCGGCCTGTGGATAGTTGTTCCGTTCAAGGGCGGCGCGGCCCTGGGAAACAAGGTCATTAACCGCCCGCATCTGGGCCTGTACTTCCTGGGATTTTCTTGCCAGTTCAGCTTCTTCGGCCCGGCGGCGTTCCGCAAGAGCCTCCTGGGCCGCCCGGCGTTCGGCCTCGGCGGAAGCTCTGGCAGCCTCGGCAGCGGCTCGGGCGGCTTCGGCCTCACGGGCGGCTTCGCTTAACGCCTGCCCGCCAAAGCCCCCGGCTGAAGCGCCGCCTCCCCCGCCCTGGGGAAGCCGGGATACGGCATCCTTAAAAGCCTCAGCCGCCGCGACAAGGGAAGCGTCGCCGGAAGTTTCGGTCCGGCCCGCGGCTATGGCCTGGTCCCGCAAGGCCCTGGCTTCGGCGTCTTCCGCGTCCTCTATAAGAAGCCGGTCAAGAAGGTCCAGGGCCCGCTGGTATTCGCCCTGGGCTATATAATCCCCGGCCAGGGCAAGGGTATTTGCCCGGCTCGATCCACCGGCGCTCCTGTCCCGCTGCCTCCCCAGGAAAAAAAACAAAACACCGGCAATAAGCAAAACCGCGCCCGCAACGCCGGCAATAATAACAATCTTTTTTCTGTCCATTACAAATACCCCAAATTTAGGCGGCGCGAGCCGCCAAGTCTATCGAACATCAATGCAGAGCATTGATGAAAACTCCAAATTTAGGCGGCGCGAGCCGCCAAGTCTATCGAACATCAACGCGAAGCGTTGATGAAAACTCCTCTGTATTATTCCAGTTCAAATTCGCCTTCGTAGCCAAGCACGTTCTCGGAGCCCGCGGAAAGTCCCTGGGTTTCTTCCGCCGCCGCCTGCAGCGAAGCGGACACTTCCTCAAGAAGCTGCTGTCTGCGCTCGGCGGCGGCCCTGGCCTCGGCCTCGGCGGCAAGACGCCGGTCTTCTTCGGAACGGAATTCGGCATTGATAAACTGTATCAGATTTTCTATTTCGGCACGTTTGGGCGATTGGGGTTCCAGAACAAGGTACTGTTGATAATCGGAGACCGCTTCCCTGAGAGCGCCGTTTTTAATCCGCGCGTTGGCCCGGTTAAGCCAGGCCGAAGCATAGGAAGGATCGCTCTGCACGGCCTGGGTATAAAACTGTTCGGCAAAAACGCTTTCGCCCTTGATAAAATACACATTCCCCAGATTGAAGGCTACCAGGGCGCTCTGGTCTCCCGAACGGGGAAGTATTTTTCTGAAAACCGCTATGGCCTCATCGTTCCGGTTAAGCTGTATATAGGCTGTGCCCAGGTACAGGGCGGCCTTGACATGGGCCGGATCCGAGGCAAGGACCGACTCAAGCAGGGGCAGGGCCTCGCCGGGTTTATTGGCAAGAAAAAATTCTTCGCCCCTGGAAAACGAATCCTGCGCGAAAAGTCCCATATAAAAGGAAAAAAACGCGCATAGCGCCAGAACTATCCTTTTTCTCATCTTTACCCCCACCCTCTTGTCATCTATAATACAGTATATCACAGCGGAACGGAATATGCCATGAACCCAGTATTAGCGTTTATTATCATTCTCGGCGTCGGTATAGGCTTTTTGGCCGTATTTCTGGTCAAGTCTATAGCGGCGCCCCAACGGCTCGAATCAGTCGAAAAGTTTCTCAAAAAGGGAAAAAACCAGAGCGCCATAAAAACCGCAAAGGCCCTGCTCGCCAAGGACCAGCGTAACGCCGAGGCCCACTATTTTCTGGGCAAGGCCTACCTGGCGGAAAACAAGGCCGAACTGGCCCTCCTTGAATTCAAGGCCGTCAACCAGCTTGGGGTCAGGGGCGTCATTCCCCAACTTGAATTCCGCAAGCAGACAGCCCAGCTCTACTATAAATTCGGCCAACTTGAAGAATCCCTCAAGGAATACCTTTTGCTCATCAAAATGGAACCTGCCAGGGGCGAGTACTACTACTGGGCGGGCAAGCTCTTTGCCGAAAGAAACCGTACCGATATGGCCGAAAAATACCTCCGCAAGGCAGGAGAACTAAATCCCCGGGACGGCAAGATACACTACGAACTGGGAGCCATGCTGTACAAGGAAAAAAAGAGTTCCGACGCCAAAGCCGAACTTGAGACGGCGCTAAAATACCAGAAAGATAATGCCCAGGCGTACTTTTACCTGGGCAAGATACAAAAGGACAACAAAGATTATCAAGGCGCCCTGGATTCTTTTGAAAAAGCGCAGCGGGACGCCCAGTTTAAGGTCAAGGCTCTGGTTGAACGGGGAGGCTGCTATATGTCCCTCAACGCCATTGACAAGGCCATACCCGAACTTGACCGGGCGGTCAAAGCCCTGACCAACGACGCGGGCAATGACGCGCTTTACGCCCGTTACTTCCTCGCCATGTGCTACGAAAAAACCAGGGAACTGGACAAGGCCATAGCCCAATGGGACAAGATCTACGCCCAAAAACCGAACTTCCGCGATGTGGGCGCAAAACTCTCCCAGTACCAGGAATACCGGGCCAATGACCAGATGAAAGATTACCTCACCGCGGGAAGCGGGGAATTTCTTGAACTCTGCAAAGCCATTACAACCCAGTCGCTGTCTTTAGCGGTTCAAAATGAAAAAGCCACGGCTTCAGGCTGCGACATCATTGCCGTAGAAAACGATTCGGCAAAATGGCGGAACGTGCGTAAGGCGCCACGGCTCATACGCTTTTTTCGCCTGCCCGACATGATTGACGAAAATAAAATCAGAAACCTCCTGGACGACATGAAAAACCAGAACATGACCAGGGCTATGGCGATAACCAGTTCGGGCTTTTTACGTTCCGCCACGGAGTTTGCCGATTCACGGCCGGTGGAGCTTTTTAACAAGGACCAGCTCCAGGAACTGCTTCAAAAGGTAGATCAGTCAGGCAGGAACACGAAGCGGGGATGAAAATACTCTGCATAGCCGATCAGATTGATCCGCTTGTATACACCGCGTCTATAAAAGAGCGGTTTGCGGACATAGACCTGGTACTCAGCGCCGGAGACTTACCTATGGAGTACCTTGATTTTATTGTGTCCTCGCTGAACAAGCCCCTGCTCTTTGTCTTTGGCAACCACAATCTTGAAGACTTGGGCCAGTACCAGAAGGACTATTCCATCGTAGGCCAGCAGGCGTTCAGGATGGATATGTTCCGGGGTTCGGGGGCGACCTATACGGGCTTTAGGGTAACAAGAGAGGGCAAGCTCCTTGTGGCGGGCCTGGGAGGCTGTATGCGCTATAACCGGGGAAATAACCAGTTTACCGATTCTCAAATGTACCTTAAAATATTCGCCCTGATTCCCAGGCTGATCTTTAACCGCATATTCCACGGCCGCTTTGTCGACATACTGCTTACCCACGCCGCCCCGCGGGGTATCCACGATCTGGACGACCCCTGCCACCGGGGCTTTAAGGCCTTCCTCTGGTTTGTCAGGGTTTTTAAGCCCGAATACCTGGTACACGGCCATGTACATCTTTATGATCTGAACACCGTGCGGGACAGCCGCCTGGGCAGGACCAGAATTATAAACGCCTTTGGTCATTATGTAATCGAACTTGAGGACAGACTATGAGGGACCTCCAATCCATACAGGCGGCGGAAGATTTTTCCCGCGCCAGAGGCAAGGCGCTTCTCTCGCGGCTCCAGCACCTCTTTCATACCAGCAGGGACAGCCTCCTTTCTTTTGAAGACGTTAAAAAAATTCTCAAACCAAAGAACGAAAGCTACAGGGGCATGCAGGCAGTACCCCTTGATTTAATAGTAGGAAGCGAAGGCCGCTACAAAGATTTTAACAAGTATTTTCTCCCCAGATACGAACATCTGCGGGCGCGCTGGGAAAAAGTTGACACGGCCCACCTTAAAGACCTGATACTCCCGCCCATACAGCTTTACGAGATAGGCGGCGTATACTTTGTCAGGGACGGAAACCACCGCGTATCTGTGGCCCGAAGCCAGGGCTGCATCGACATCGACGCCGAAGTTACCAGCCTTTCGAGCGAAATCCCGATAAAGCCCTCAATGACCAGGGAGGACCTTAAAGCGGCGGTGCTTGACTACGAAAAGCAATTTTTCTACAAAAAAACAAATTTCGGAAAACTCACCGACTGCTATGACCTTGATTTTGCTTCTCCCGGCGCCTATGACCTGATATACGAACACATACTGGTTCATAAATACTACCTCAACGAAAAAGTGTTAGGCGCCATAGAATTCCCCGACGCCCTGGTTTCCTGGTATTACAATGTGTACCAGCCCATAACCGGCATCGTCAAAGACGAAAGAATCAAGCCGCTGTTTCCCGGCGCTACGGCAAGCGATCTCTACCTTTGGATAGTGCGGTACTGGGACCTCCTCAAAAAAAAATACGGCGCAAACTATTCCATGTCGGACGCCGCAAGGGAATTTACCCTGCGCTTTGGCAGAAAACCTTCTACCCTGAAAGACTATGTTTCGGTGTTGTTTAACAAACTCTTCAGGAGAAGGCTGTGACCAAAAGAGGGCCGGGAAAAAGCTTTTCCCGCTTTGAGGAATTTATCGCCCCCGGCGCGGACCGCTTTGCCATACTCGGCGTCCTCCTCAAAGAAGCGGCCCTCCCCTTCCGCGTTCTCCCCCTGGAAAAAAGCCGTCATCTTTTTGTACACCCGGATATGGAAAGCCCCGCGTCTGACGGTAAAGACCCGTTATCCGCCAGAAATTCGTTATCGACCGAACATCCGTTGTCCTCCGAACACCCGCCGGCTGCCGGAGATCCCTTGTCCAGTGGAAGCCGGGCCCCGAAAACCGTACTGGTGGCCCACTACGACCGCGCCGAAGGAAGCCCCGGCGCAAATGACAACAGCGCCGCGGTGTTTATGATGATCGAAAGCGCGAAAAAACTGTTACATGAAGGAGAAAAAAACTGGGGCCTTATCTTTACCGATCACGAAGAAGTTCCCGCAGGAGGCAGCCTTGAGGACCAGGGCTCCTTTGCCCTTGCCCGCTTTCTTAGAGACAGGGGCTTTGCCGCCTCTGATTTTTTTATCTTCGACTGCTGCGGCACAGGCGACACCCTGATTATTTCGACTACCGCGGAACACCTGCTCAAGGAAAAGGAAGGGGAAGTATCCGACAGAATACGCAGGGCCATACACCGGCAGCGGGCAAAGGTTCTGGAAACTTCCCGGCGCCTTTTTATGGACAAGACCCTCCTTGCGCCTACGCCCTTTTCCGACGACCCGGGCTTTCTCCAGGCGGGCATAGCCGCCCAGACCATCACCTGCCTCCCCGCCTCCGAAGCCTCGGCCCTGGCCCAGGCCCTGAGACTCAGACCCGAACTGCTTGACCACCTCCTTGTCAACCGCAAGACCGAAAAAAACACAACGCTCCCGTTTTTCCCCCCGGTCTGGCGGCGCATCAACGGCCCCGGAGACCAAAAGCAGTATTTGACCCCCGAATATTTTAATCAGATTGAAAAGCTGGCCCTCGCCCTGTGCAGAGGATAGCCGCAAATTTCGATTGAACGGAACATTTACCGACGAAACCGGTTACGACAGGGCGTATACTTCTGTGGTTAGTCCCTCCATGCTTTCCCCGTTGTACTATTGAAAAGATTGGAAATGCCAATATTACCTCTTGAGTAAAG
>JAIRTD010000030.1 GCA_031255115.1 Spirochaetaceae bacterium
ACTGTTCGTTCCGGGCCAGGGCGCGGGACGCGGTGCTGGTGTCAATGGAAAACGAGACCCCTTCCAATAATCCGTTTCTTTTTTTGAACAGCGTCTTTACCGTTGAAAGTTCCTTTGTGGCCAAGGCTCTTGAGGTGCGGGGATTTTTTCCTTCCGTATCGGGATGCGCCTTTGTCTATGTGGGAAACGGGAGGAATTCCGAAATTTTTTCTCTGGTATCGGAGTCGTCCCGCCAACTGCGTCTCCCCGCGCCGGGTTTTATAGGGGGCAATAGCTTTAGTTCCTTCCGCTATATCATGGGCAGGGAATATCCTCTGGACCGCTTGCAGGATTTTAACCGTATCTTTGCCCCTCAGGGCAGGAACAATGTTATCGCGGCCCCGGAGAGCGATGCCGGATTGAGGCCTTAGGCATGCTTGTCGGCCTTGATGAGGCGGGCAGAGGGCCCCTTGCCGGTCCCGTCTGCGCGGCCGCGGTGATTCTGGGTCCTGACTTTCCTGTTGCAATTCTCGACGACTCAAAAAAACTCAGCGCGCAAAAACGGGACGCCGCAATGACGCTGATCTACGGCAAGGCCCTTGCCTGGGGCATTGGCTGGGCCTCCGCTGCGGAAATAGATGCGCATAACATACTGAAGGCAAGCCTTCTGGCAATGAAGCGGGCCTATGAGGACATGGCGGGACGCCGGACAAAAAACAGCGCCGAGGGCCTTGAGGCGGTCATTGACGGCCTCTATGTTCCTGAAATCCCCATACCTTCCCGGGCGGTAGTCAGGGCCGACGCCAAGTACCCCGAAGTTATGGCGGCATCGATACTGGCAAAGACCGCCAGGGACCGCATGATGGCGCGTTATGCCTGGATATACCCCGAATACGGCTATGAAAAACACAAGGGTTATCCCACCAGGGAACACTGCGCCCTCGTTATGCGCTATGGCCCTTCGCCCATACAGCGGCTGAGTTTTACGGTAAAAGAGCCCGCCGCCAAATGAACAGGCGGAGCCGCGGGGAATTAAACCCTCGCCACGAATAAACCCCCGCCACGAATGAAGAAGCGCGGGGAATTGGCCGGGTTATTGGGATCTTAATCCCTTTCCTGGCGCTTGACCGCCCGGACCGCGCGGGGTTTACGGGGCTTGGAGTCCTGGCGGCTTTCCTTTGGGGCTTTTTTGACCAGCCTGGTTTTGCCGGGCCCTCTTTGGCCGTTTGGGGTTCCGCTCCCCGCGGCGACAGTCTCTCCGCCTTCTTTTTCGTTTTGGGCGTCGCGGCTTTGCCGGGCAACAGCGCCCCGCTTTTTTTCCCGCACGGCCTTTTCCAGCACCCGCAGCGCGCTGTCAAAGCCTTTGAGAAAATCCCCGAGGTCGTCGGCAAAGAGTATGACCGACTGGCGGTCAAAGCCTCCGGTGTCGCGGTTCTTGCTTTCCACAATATTGAGGTAAAGATCGCCAAGGCGGTTTTCCTTGACATTAAAAAAATAGGTTCTGTTCTGCAGATTGACCTTGGTCGAAAAAATTTCTCCCCGTACTCCCATGATACTTCCTTTGTTTAGCGCGGTCCTGGTTTGCCTGCACAGGCAAGGCTTACCAGGCGGCGCTGCCATTCTATAAGTTCCCGCTCAAGCCTCGGGTCTGAGCCTTCCGCGTCGGCCATGACCCGGAAAACCGGTTCAGTTGCCGAGCCGCGCATCCAGAAAGAAGCGATAATACGCCCGCTTTCATGTATAAAATGAATTTTTAAGCCTCCGCCGCCCGCTTCGGCAAAAGAGCTGAGCCCCCGTTTTTCGCTGCTTCCTATAAAAGCCGAGGCTTCCCAGCCGGTAATCCCCCAGCGTTCCCTGAGACGTTCTTTTCTGTCTTCCCATTCCAAAAGGAAAATTTCCTGATAGTGTTTTTTAAGTTCGGCGGGGTCGCCGCTCTGTACGGCAAGCTGGGCCTCGGGCGTGTAAATACCGGTGGTGGTAAAGGCGGGGAGAGAGGCGATAATATCGGCGAGGGTAAAAGCTTCGCGGTATATTTCGGTCTGGTCGGACAGGTCGCACCATATTTCATACAGGCCCTGCCTGTCCTTAACGCTTCTCAGGGTGAGGATTTTTACCAGGGCCATGATGGTAGAAAGGGGGTCCCGTACCGCCTGGGGATGGATAATGCTGCCCCCGGCGGAACCTTCTCCAAGTACGCGGACCAGATAGCCCTTTTCCCTGAGCCTGCGGGCAAGACCCACCACATTGGCCTCGCCGGTTTCGCAGCGGAACACCGGAATATCAAAGGCCGCGGCTATGCGGTCTATTCTGAGGGAAGTAGGGCCGTTAACCGCTATGGCGGCCCTGGTAAGGGTATTGCCTTTGTTGTCGTATTTCAGGGCCCCGCTCCAGACAAGAAAGGCAAGCTCCGACACACAGGTCAGGGCAAAAACTTCCTGGGCTTCCAGGGCGCGGGCCTTTTTTAGGTTTTCGTCCCAAAAAACTATATTCCCCCGGTCGCCGTCGCAGTCAGGCACATAGCCCATCACAAACGAGGGGTCTTCGGCGTGCTTTGCTTCCAGGGCCAGGGCGCAGGGCGTAAGGGATTCTCCCTCAGGTACGATACGGTGGGCTATGCAGCCGGGCTCTTCGTTGATACAGGCAAAGCGGAGGCCGGGGCCGCAGAGAAAGTTCCGGTCTATGCTTACGGTCCGCGCGGAACCGTTAAAATCGGCGAGTATGCCCAGGGGGTTTTGGGCGAGGCTGCGCCGTATAATGGAAAAGGCGTCCTCCTCCGGAACGCCGGACGGCTTGTCCGAAGCGCCGCTTTCCGCCGGGACTTCCGCGCCCGCCCCGGACGCCATAGCGGGCCCGCGGGCTATTTCTTCGGCAAAGGCCCTATAGGCCGCGAGGGCTTCTTTTTTATAAAGCGGGACATCGGCATAGCACTTGGCAAGCAGACCGGTATCGGCGTTCCGCACCGCCTGTGCCGCTTCGTCTATGGCCTCTGTTATGCGCAGCTTGAATGTTTCGATTAACGAAGCCGACTCCGCGCCTTCAAGTACGCCTCCGTCACAAAGGCCGAATTTAAAGCCGTTATGGCCAATGGGGTTGTGGCTCGCCGAAATATAGACAAAGCCCTGGGCCTTCGCTTCCATGCTTCGGGCATAGGCCATGATTTCAGGCGCGGCGGCGATAAAAATATGGATGAGAAAACAGCCTGAATGAATAAAAACACGGCTCATAATATCGGCTATGGCGGGCCCTGTCGGCCTTGTGTCCATGCCCAGAATAAGCGCGGGGCGGGAGAGGCCGCTTTTCTTTTTTAGATAATCGGCAAACACTCCGGCCGCTCCGGCGGCGATGACTTCGTGGCTTGCGCTCAGGCTTCCTTCCCGGCTTTCTCCGTCCGGGGCAAAAACGGTTCTCCAGCCGGAAGGGGACAGTATGAGCGGCCTCAGGGCCTGTTCCAGGTCTTCGGGCCGGGGTAAAGTTTTGAGGGGAATATGCTCCGGGTCCCCGATTATCAACTTTGTACCGGGAAAGGTGATTGCCGCCATCAAAACTCCTCTATAAAAAAAGAACATCCAGGAACTTCGGTGCAGAGACAAAAGTCAAGAAAGCCCAGTATACTCTATTTATGAACCGAATACAACAACGCGGCTTCCAGGTGAAGGCGGCATAAAAACGCGGGCAATTTTACCTTTACCGGGCTATAAAGCTACCGCGCAAGGGATTGGAGGGGCGCGAAGCGTTCTTTGCGTGGAACGCAAAGAATGGAGCGAAGCGGAACCCCGGAAAGCCCGGTTTTTGGCGCGAAGCGCCAAAAATGCGCCCAATTTACCTAAGCCGTCTTTCTAAATGCAAAAGCGTTGCGGCGTCTTGCCTTAATTCTTATTAAAGTAGTATACTTTAAGCAGGAACATACTGTTTGGTACTAGGTAACATGAGGTACTATTTATGGGAGAAAAAAGAGTTTATTTGGATTATAACGCCACGACCCCCCTCAGACCTGAGGTGCGGGAGGCAATAATAGAAGATCTTGCTGTTTTCGGTAATGCTTCGAGTATGCACGGCGCGGGGCGTCTGGCCCATAACCGGGTGGAGGAAGCCAGGGAGGCTGTGGAAGCCCTTATCGGGGCGCAGGCCGGAACCATAACCTTTACTTCAGGCGGTTCAGAATCGAATAATACGGTTTTTGAGACCATGCGCGTCCTCGGTTCAGGGCCTGACGGCAGGGTGCTCGAATCAGGGCGCACGGGTATTATTACCACGGCGATTGAACATCCCTGCGTGTTGAATTCGGCGGCTTACCTTAAATCCCTGGGCTTCCCCGTTCATTTTCTTCGCGTCGATGAATACGGCAGGATTGCTATGGATGAACTTAAATCCGTATTAAGCGAAAAAACCCTCCTCGTATCGGTGATGACGGCCAATAACGAAACAGGCACGATTCAGGATATTAAAGAAATAGCCGCCCTGGCAAAGGCTCAGGGCGCCTTTGTACACAGCGACGGGGTTCAGTCTACCGGCAAGATTCCGGTTAATGTAGAAGATCTGGGGGTGGATTATTTTACCGTTTCCGCCCACAAGATTTACGGCCCCAAAGGTATCGGGGGGCTGTATATACGGAAGAAGGCCCCGGTCTTTCCGCTTATCCACGGCGGACACCAGGAGGACGGCAGGCGCGCGGGAACGTATAACAACACCGGCATACTTGGTTTTGGCAAGGCCGCCGAACTTGCCCTGCGGGATCTTACGGCCTATAAGGACCATGTAGAGCCATTACGGGACAGGCTCCGGGAAGGGTTCCTTAAAACGATTCCCAATATCAAGATCAACGGCCACCTCGCTTATACGGTTCCCAATACCCTCAATGTTTCTTTTCCCGGCGCGGAAGGTGAATCCATTCTGCTTTCCCTGGATATGAAGGGCATTGAGGTTTCTACGGGTTCGGCCTGCGCCTCAGGCAGCCTTGAGCCTTCCCATGTGCTTTTGGCCATGGGGGTGGGGCCTGAGCTTGCCCACGGTTCAATACGTTTTAGCCTTGGCTGGGAAAACACGGCCGGGGATATCGATTATACCATAGAGGCCGCCGCGCCCATCATAGCCAGACTCAGGGCCATGTCCTCAGTCAGCGTTGAACAGGAGAGAAGTCATGCCTGATTGGCTTTATTCAGATACGGTTAAAGATCATTTTACCAATCCCCGCAATGTATTGCTGGAAGAAGAATCGAGTTTTCCCGCCGATGCCAGGGGCGAGACCGGGAATATCAAATGCGGCGACAAAATGCTGATGCTGCTTCGCATCAAGGATGATGTAATCACCGATGTGCGCTGGAAAACCTACGGCTGCGCCAGCGCCATAGCTTCTACAAGCATGCTCTCGGAACTGATCAAGGGCATGAACATCAGGGACGCCTACCAGATAAAACCCGATGACCTGGTGAAAAAACTGGGCGGGCTTCCCAGTTACAAGATCCACTGCTCGGTCCTGGGCGACAAGGCCCTCCGCGAAGCCATTGACGACTACCTTGCCAGGACAGGAAGGGCCGGACTCTTAAAGGTTCCCGCACAGATCATCTGTAATTGTCTTGGCATTACCGACAAGGATATTGAAGAAGCGTTCCACAACGGCGCCCGTACCTGGGAAGAACTCCAACAGGCCACCAAGATAGGAACGGTCTGCGGCAGCTGCAAGGGCAAGGCCCTGGAACTGCTTCACGAGTTTGGCCATATTTACGGATAAGCCTTAGGTTCCTGTAAGCGCAGGCTTACCCGGCGCCGCGGGGCTTGCGCGCCTTTATCATCATTACATCGCCAAAGCCAAAACG
>JAIRTD010000079.1 GCA_031255115.1 Spirochaetaceae bacterium
TTGGGGATATCAACGCCTATGCCGCCGTTCATGTAGTTAAGGCCCACACCAAGGGAGACCTTGGGCAGAGCGGCGTTGCCTTTGAGTACGGCGTAGCGTATATCGCCGCCTACCATAAAGTGGTGAAGGTCAAAATCATCGGAGAGCGAAGGCAGAGCGGCTATCTTGAGACCAATATCAAAGGGAAGAAAAAAGCCCCCCACACGGCCCTCGGCGCCAAAGCCGGGATAGGGCAGCCGCGAATAGCCGCCGGGTACATCAGAATACATGGCGTTGGCCAGGGTTTCAATGCCCGCCGAATCAAGCAAGGTTGAACCAAGAAAAATACCGACGCCGAAATGGGGCGGAGCGCCGATAATCTGACCAATATAGGCGTCGGACCAGTTAAGGCCCAGCGTCGAATTAAAGGGCAGGGCCTTGGACATGGCGGAGGAGAATTCCTCCACGCCTTTCTGCAGCTCGGTGATTGGATTGTTCTGCGCAAAAAGCGCCCCCGAAACAAGGGTAAAGACCAGAATCAATACCAGAATTTTTTTGTTTGTCATAAATGCCTCCTCATCTATTATACTTCATCCCGGCCTAACGTTTTGCCTCGGTGAGGTCGTTGGGGTTAAGGATGAGTACCGAACCATCGTCCCGCTGGGTGAGCAGCATGTTCCCGTCAAAGAACAGCGCCGCCTGGGGGTGTACCGTAGCCGAAGAACGGGCCTGGCGTTCAAGATCGGTGTTGAACCGGGCCAGGTAGAGTTTTTCCGCGACAACGGTTATAGCGTAAAGATTATCGTTGTTTACCCAGAGCAGGCTGAGCGGATGTATGTCATCGGCGCTTTGGGCTTTCATCTCCAGAGTGTCTGTTCTGAGTTCTATGAGCCTGACCGCGCCCTGCCCCCTGGCTTCTCCTGCAACGGCAAAGACGCGCCCGTCCATCATGGTAACGGTACGGCCGCTTATCGTATGGAGGGCCGACGCCCTGAGTTCCTCGCCTGTGGCCGCGTTTACCCTGACAAGATCGCCAAGATGGGTATCCGGTCCAACAAGTTTAACGGCCAGTACCGAAGGCGCCGCGCCGGCCTGGGCGTCCTCTATGGCGATGAGTTCCTGCTGGTCTTTGGCTATTTCTTCCCTGTCCTGCTGGGCTTCGGCGGCCTTTTCTTCGGCAAATTGTTCGGTCCGCTCCGCTTCCTGCCGCTGTTCTTCTACATCGTCCTGACGCTGGGAAAGCGCTTCCTCGCGCCGCTCCACGTCTTCTTCGCGCCGCGCAAGTTCCTCTTCCTGCTCCGCCGTCTGCTGTTCGGGGCTTTGTTCCTGCCTCTCCCTTTCCTGGGCTATGGCTTCCCGCTCGCGCTGTATGGCCTCCTGTTCGGCCTGTATACGCTGTTCTTCTTCCCGTATCGCTTCCCGCTGATACGCGGCTTCCTGTTCGGCCTGCGCCGCCTCCCGTTCTTTGAGGTCGACCATATCCTGGCGGCTGTCTATGCCCCGGTCTTCTTCCCTGCGCATCTCCTCGATCACTTCCGGTGAGGAAATCGCGCCGGTATCAACCGCGCTGAGGGAACCGGGTCTGCCTGAACTCAAGGGTATCACCATGAGGGTGCGGCCCGGCCATTCATCAAAACGTATGGAAAGCCCCGCCTTGTCCTCGCTGAGATTGCCTACGACGGGGGTCTTGTACCGGGTGGTAAAGTAATTCCAGTTGCCTCTGAATACGGCGTTATAGATGGTAACGTATTCGGCCAACAAGGCCGCGTCCCTGGGCGAGTATTTATAGGCGATCTCCAGATAGCCCTGGATAATGAGCCTGAGGTTCCGTATATGATCAACCCCGACATCAACGCCAAGGCCGAAAATATCGGCGTCTATTTTGTCTCCTTCGGGGCCGGAAACCGAGTGAATAACAAAATACCTGCCCCCGCTTCCGGCACGGGAAGCGCCGCCAGAAAGCACGGCGCCAAGACCCGTTCCTATGCCCCTGATCTGTTCCAGAGTCTCGATACGGGCGTGGGGGCCTTCATAATTGATAAAAACTATGCGTTCCTGGCCCTTTCTAAGCTCCTCGTCGTCAATCTGGGCGAAAAGCGAAAACGGGACGTAAACTATAAACAGAAAAGAAAAAACCCAAAACCAAGGGCGCTTGTTCATTTTTATACCCCTTCATTTTTCAAAACCGGGCCGCATAAAACAGCCTCTAGTATTACAGCATACTACTTATCATCGAAAAAACACAAGGAGTTGACTCAAGAAGGCGCTAATAACCCCGTATGTGCGAAAAAAGACGCCGCTTTCTAGCGCAGCGAGCTGATTTCCTCCCTGACCCGGTTCCGTACCAGAAAGGGCATATCGTCCCTGCCGAGGTTCATGAGGAGCTTTATGCCGGTGTCGCTCAGGGGCGGGCCGGAAAAGCGGCAGAGCGAACCTATGGCCCCGGCCATGGAAAGGAGGAGGTAATTGTCCCGTACGAGGCCCGGAGGAAAGCTCATCCGGGTAAAGGCGCTAAGGGCAAGGCCGTCGGGGTCAACGCCTATGCGGCCTATGGCTTCGGCTGCGGCGGCTTTGACCGTAGTATCCCTGTCTCTGGAAAAGACCTGTACCAGAAAGGGTATGGTTTCCCGGGAGCCTATAAACGAAAGGAGCCGCAGGGCCTGGGCCCTAAAGGCCGCCTGGACTGGTGGGCCGCCCTGCGGATTGCCCCGGGGATCGCGCTGCATGTCGTTTCCTGAGCCGCTGCCCCCTATTTCCATGAGCAGGGCGGTGTATTCGGTCTCGTTGAGGCCCACTTCTCCGTTTTGGATATGCGTTTCAATCTGTTTGAGGAGCTCTTTGAGCAGGTCTTCCTGATTGAGAAGAAAATCCCTGAGATCGGGATTCCCCTGGCTGAGGCCCGATGGGCGGGGGCTTCCCAGGCCGTAGCTCCCTTCGGGGAGGGGGCCGTAGAGGGATTGGCCGGTCTTGAGGACCCGTTCTTCGAGGCGGTAGGCGTAGAGTATCCAGTCGCTGCCGCCAGAGTACAGTACGCCGTCGGCGCCAAAGGCCGGACACGAGGCGGCGCCCTGGAGGCGGAGCAGCCAGAGCCTTCTGCCGTCCTCGGCAAAGCCCGCCGCGCCGGAAGGGGAGACGACATAGACGCCCCGTTCATCATAGAGCAGGGAGAGGTCCTGCGCCGAATCCGAAGGGCCGAGATGGCTTTCGCCGCTCCACAGCGTGGTTTTTTCGCGGCCGTCAAAAAGCTGTACTTCGCCGCCGGCAAGAACCAGGGCCAGTTTACCGCCCCGGCTTACGGCGCCCAGAGGCTGCGCGGAAAGCTGGGGAAGTTCGATGGTTTCTCCGTTACCCCGCCATTCAAGCCTGCCGCTCTGGTAAACAAAGGCCAGCCCCGGCGTTTTTTCGTTACCCAGCTCCAGAGGAACAACGGCGACGGGTTTTTCGCTGAGGGCGTAGACCGCGGCTTCTCCAAAATGGGAAAAGCGGTATACGGAAAAAACGCCGTTCTTTGCTTCAAGGCCCAGTATGACGCCGCCCCTGCCGTCAGTCAGGGGGCCGAAGCTGAGGGGGCTTTCAAAATCATGGGACCAGAGCTGGTAGCCCGCGGCGGTATAACAGCGCAGGGAATTTAACACAGGCACAAAGAGTCTTCCGTCAAAGCCGATGGCAAGCGGCGCGGAAAGCGGCGAAGGAAGCCTTACACGCCACAGTTCCCGGCCCGAACGGTTTACGGCGATAAAGACGCCGTTGCTTCTGCATATATAACTGGTGCCTTCCCGGGAGCGGCTTATGTGGGGGCCGAGGCGGCCGCCTGAAAAATAACTCCAGAGAAAAGTCCCCTGGCGGCTGTACGATTTGAGGGTTCCGCCGTCGCAGACCATCACCACGGACTCAACCTGGGCGGCAGGTCTTCCGGCAACCGCCGCGCCGAGGGCCTGCCTCCAAAGGGGCGGTATAGCGGCCTCCTGGGCAAAAAGCGCTCCGGTTCCGGCCAAAACAACAGACAGGATACAGCACGCGAGCGGCTTCTTCATAAGGCCCCCTTTTCGCGGGTAAACACGGCAAGACATTCTATGTGGGGAGTCTGGGGGTAAAAGTCATAGGCCTTAAGCGAAGAAAGCGTATATGCCCCGGCAAGCAGTTTCGCGTCCCTGGCAAGGGTGGCCGGATTACAGGACACATAGGCAAGAAGGGGCGCGCCCCGTTCAACAAGAAATTCCGAAAAATAGGGGGAAAGGCCGCCCCGGGGCGGATCGAGAACCATAAAGCCGTATGCGTCCCCGCACCGGGAAGCCCATTCATAATCTTTTAGGGGAAAAAAGCGCGCGTCTTTTTTGAGGTTTTCCGACGCAAGGGCCAGGGCCGCTTTGTTTTCTTCGACAAGGTCCATGCGGGGAAAAATAGTTTCGAGAAAGGCGGAAAAGGTCCCCACGCCGGCAAATACGTCGGCGGCCGGGAGTTTTGTATCGGCCCCGTCCGCGGCCTTGAGAATATCCTGTATGAGGATTTCGAGCAGGGCGGCGTTACTCTGAAAAAAAACCGCCGCGTCAAGAACCAGGCGTTTTCCGGCTATGCTGACAGCGCCCCGCCGCCTTCCTCCCTCGCTGAGAAAGGTGTCTTCCCGGGAATATACGGCAAAGTTTTTTTTGCCCGGCGGAACAACAAGGCTTTTGTTCCGCAAGGCCCTGCGTATGCCCGGATCGGAAACCGGGCAGTCCTCAAGGGCCACGACGGCGTTGCCCCGGCGTTCCTTGAGGCCGGGAATTCCCGGAGCGCCGCGAGAAGCGCCGAGGCTGTGAAAGCGCATCCGGTTCCGGTATTCAAGGGGCGCTCCCGGAACCAGGGCAAATTCCTGAGTATAACTAAGCCCGCCGATGCGGGAAAGCGCGTCCATGACCATGTTTTTTTTCTCCGCGAGCTGGGTCCTGTACGCGACATGCTGAAGCCCGCAGCCGCCGCAGCGTCCGTAGAGGCCGCAGAACGGTTCGGCCCGGTCAGGCGAAGCCTCCAAAAGCCCGACAAGTTCCGCCCTGCCCCACGCGCCGTTGAGGGCGGTAACGCGGCCCCGTACCAGGTCCCCGGGGGCGCAGCGTTCCATAAAAAAGGCCCTTCCCTCAAGGCGCAGCACCCCGGCTCCTCCTGCGGCGAGACTTTCGATCCTGGCATCGAAGGTATATCCTGTTTTCATCCTAAAATCGACTATAACATATTATTGAATGAATTGTAGTATGGGAGTATACTAATAAAATGAAAGCTATGACGCTCAGGGTGATTCAGGATGACGGGACGGAGCTGTTTGTTCGGCGATGGGCTCCCCCGGAGAATCCCCGGGCAATTTTACAACTTGTTCATGGTATGGCCGAACATGCTCTGCGTTACGAAGCGCTTGCCGCTGCGCTCGCCGAAAAGGGTATCGAGGTCTGGGCCGCCGACCAGCGCGGTCACGGCAAAACCGCCGATGCTTCGATAAACGACCCTTCCAGGGGAGGGCTCCCGGGGCATTGCGCCGACCGGAATGGCTTTTTCAGGGTAGTTTCCGATGTCAACCGTATTTTTGACGAAATAAAGGCCCAACACGGCGACAAACCCCTTTTCTTGCTGGGACATTCCTGGGGTTCTTTTATAGCCCAGGCGTATATTGAACAATACGGCGCGCGGCTTTCAGGCTGCGCCCTTTCAGGAACCAGGGGGCCAGGCGGTCCCAAGCTGGCTATGGGCGTCCCGCTGCTTAAACTCATCGCTTTTTTGAAGGGCTGTAGAAAGCCCTCAAAACTTGCCATTGCCCTGGTCGACGGCGGTTTTAACCGGCCCTTTAGGCCGAACCGGACCCCTTTTGACTGGCTTTCCAGGGACGAAAAGGCCGTAGACGACTATGTACGGGACCCCCTCTGCGGAATGCCCTGCAGTTCCGGGTTTTACCGGGATATGACCAGGGCCCTCGGCGAAATTCACCGGGACGAGGCCCTCTCGGGCATTCCGAAAAAGCTGCCTGTGTATATTTTCTGCGGTTCGGCCGATCCGGTAGGCGACATGGGGGTGAGCCCCACCGCCCTGGTAGAAGCGTATAAAAAACACGGCATAGAAAATCTCGAATATATTCTATATCCCGACGCCAGACACGAACTTCTTAACGAAACAAACCGCGAAGAAGTAAGAGCCAATCTTATCGCCTGGCTGGAAAAACATCTGTGAGGCTGTTGTGCGTTACCGCTATGTAAAGCAGGCTAACGGAAAAACCGTCAAGACGGCGACCGTGTACACCGCCGACGAACACCGCATCAAACCCGAAAGCGTTGACAAGGACGCGGTGTATATAATCAGCCGCCTCCAGGCCCAGGGCCACGAAAGCTATATAGTCGGCGGCGCGGTGCGGGACCTCATGGCAGGAAAGCTCCCCAAGGATTTTGACATAGTTACCGACGCCAACCCTTCAAAAATAAAAAAACTGTTCCGTAATTCCCGCATCATAGGCCGGCGCTTCCGCCTGGTCCATGTATATTTCGGCCCGAAAATGTTTGAGGTCTCCACCTTCCGTTCGCTCAAGGACGGCCCGACAAGCAATACCTACGGCACCATAGAAGAAGACGTACTGCGCAGGGATTTTACCGTCAACGCCTTTTTTTACGATCCGCTCAAGCAGTTGGTGCTTGATTATGTGGGCGGGATGAAGGATGTCAGGGCAAAACGCATAAGGCCCATCATTCCCCTGGACCTGATTTTTAAGGATGATCCGGTGCGCATGGTCAGGGCGGCAAAATACGGCGTTTCTACCGGCTATGCCCTGCCCTTCTTTCTCCGCTGGAAAATAAAAAAAGAAGCGCCGCTCCTTAAAACCGTGTCTCCCTCACGGCTTACCGAAGAAATCAACAAGATCATCAATTCGTCCTATGCCGCGGGCATCGTCAGAAAACTCGACAGCCTGGGCCTGTACGGATATTTGCAGCCTAACGCCGTCGAATTGTTCAAAATCAAACCGCTTTTTAAGGAACAGTACCTAAAGAGCCTTGATGCCCATAACGGCGGTTCAGAACGCCTTCCCGGAGAAGCCCTCTCCTCTCTTATACGGGACTATCTCGAAGTTTCCCTTGACTGGGAAAACGCCGGCCCCGAATCCTTTAAGGATGCCCTCCTCGCCGCCAGGAGTTTTGTGCTGCCCATAAATCCTCCGAGAGTCGAGATAGAACTGGCGGTGCGCCTCATCTTTCGGGAACACGGCATCACCGTGCGCAAATACCGGCTCCTCAGCGAGGGCGAAGGAAAGCGCAGGCGCAGGGCTCCGGCGCGGAACAAGACGCCCGAATAGAATGAAGAACCCCGCTTGCGAATCAACAACCCCGCAAGCGGGCTTTGGCATGGACTCTCCGCAACGAATCAGGAAGAAGCTGTTCTCATAAAGTATTTGAATCAGGAACTTGAAAGTTTTCCGTTTTTATCCACATGGTAGTCGCGTCCGTTAGGCGTTACGGCGAATCTGGAAAAAAGCGATGAATCTGTCGTGCCATTTAATTCAACAAGCCTGGGCGCGCCGGTATAGACCTGCGGCGTTATGGTCGCTACGGGATAGGGCCGGCTAAGCTGCCCTGTAACGACGATGCATCTTCCCTTGGCAAGTTTTACGGTGCTGTCTATCAGGGCGTTTTCCCGTATAAAGAAATTGCCCTTGTCCAAAACAGTTACCCCGCCGCCGCCATTCTGGACGCC
>JAIRTD010000201.1 GCA_031255115.1 Spirochaetaceae bacterium
CTGTTGTCTGTCGCGCTGCCGCCGTGGGCTGCGGTGCTGCCATCTGCCGCGCCGCCGCCGTGGGCCGCGCTGCTGTTGTCTGTCGCGCCGCTGTCGTGGGCCGTGCTGCTGCCATCTGCCGCGCCGCTGTTGGTCGCAGCGGCTGGCCCGGCCATGCGGGTTATGCTGACAAGCCGCAGAGGCGTTCGACGGCCCGAGAGGGAGGCCGGGTTTTCAGGAAAACGCAAGAGGCCGTCCCTTAAAAAGAAGGCCCCCCGGTAGTAAATTGAATCTCCGGCGCCGACCGGGTTGAAGACGCCGCCAGAAAAATCGCGCTCATTCCACACCGCTTCCATAGAGGCAAGATCAAGGGAGGCAAGTTTATACATGCGGTCGTCGTCATTGTAGCTGAAAAATATTTTTCCGCCGGATACGGTAAGGCCCCGCGCATAACGCCAAAGTTCGGCGTCGTTGGGAAGCGGCGTTTCAAGGCAAAAAAGTTCACGCGAGGCATACCGGTAAAGCCAGAGCCTCCGCAGTCCCCGCTGGGCGGTGATAAACACAATGCTTTCATCATCCAGAACCTGGGGCCCGGAAAACACCAGTTCTTCATTGCCCCTGAGGAGGACTTCCCTCCTGCCGTTAAAGTCTTCGTACACAATACAGGTATTATGAAGCTCAGAGCCTATGCCTATGACGCCGTCCCTAAAATACCTTGCCTTGTAGAGGCCGCGAAAAGAGCGCCCGGTTTTTTGCCCGGTGTTTGCGTCGTATTCATCAACGGCGGCCAGAGCGCGGTCTCCGGCGTGCAGGTAGCCGGAAACAAGCAGGGTCCTGCCGTTAGGCGAAACAGCAAGATCATAGGCGCTCTGGCTGTCCGCGTTAATTGTGCGCAGCGGTTCTCCGGCGGAAGCGCCGCGCGGGGCGTTTTCGTAGACGCGGATTTTTCCTTCTTCGGCGCTCAGGGCGTAGACGCAGCTTCCCTCTGCGGCAAGGGCGCTGATAAAGCCTTCCCGGGGAAGCAGGACGGCGTTGTTTTCTTCGAGGCCGTCCAGGGCAAGCGAGGCGCCAAAGGCATTCCAGGCGTCAAGGAACTCGACGCCGTATACCTTCCTGAAGTAATGGTAAAACCCCGAACGATAAACGAAAAACGAAAAGTAAAGCCCCCGGCCAAGGGACTGCCAGAGCTCTGCGTATTTTTCCATGCCGTAGCGTTCCTGGAGCCAGGCCGAAAAAAGACCGCCGTATTCGTACCAGATACCGTTTTGACCGGGAAGGTCATAGACCCCCGACGCCTGAAAGGGCGTAAGGAATTTTCCTTCATGCAGGGCCTGGCGGAGTTTTTGTTTTATCAAAGGATCATTGGCCCTGCCAAAACCGGAGAGGCTTTCGAAACTCACCGTTACGCCTTCAATCATAAAGAACGGAGCGTTTATCCCGGCGGGATAGACCCAGCCGCCGAAGATACGGTGGAGGAAGCCCATAAAAGGCCCCCTGCTGCTCAACGAAACCGCGTGGGTCAGTTCGTGGCGAAAGAGGCTTTCAAGGGAATTGGCAAAACTGGTCCATTCAAGATCCATGGGCGTGTCAAAGAGCATGATATGGGGATAGGGAATGGGGTTCATGTAGCCGTTAAAACGCCCGGTATGGGGGGTAAAACTAACGGGTATGCGGCCGCGAAGCGCAATGCCCAGGAGGCTTGAAACTTCGGCGTACACGGTATCGGCATAGGACGCAAGGAGCCTCGCGGAGGCTTCGGATTCGGGCGGAAAAATAATATCAAAATGTTCGGTCCTGATCACCCGGAAAGAACTCAAGGGCTTGAAGAGCGAGGGCGTCTGGGCCCCGGCGCGGACAGCGGAAAACGGAATCAGCATTGCCGCGAGCAGTAGTCCGTAGAGGGCCCGCGTCATTGGGTTTTTCATCATAAGGAAAGTATAACAAAGTATGCCCTGTGCGCCAGGGTTCAAAACGCCAAAAACCTGTAATAGCGCGGGACTTTTTTATACTCCATAATGTCAGAGAATAAGAATTCAATTTTGAAGAAGGGCTTCATCTTGGGGAGCTTTAAAACTTCGATTTTTGGAATTTTTTTGCCCTTTGACTTAAAATTCGCTTGACAAAGGTTCATACTGTAACTATAATAGTTACAGTATGAAGTTCAAGATCCAGTTTCCCGTGGCGGTGCATATTCTGGCGGTTCTCGAAATCAAAAAAGACGAACCGGAGATACTATCCGACAAGCTTGCCCGCAGCGTCAATACAAATCCCGTCGTAATACGGCGTCTCTTTTCAAAATTGAAAAAAGCGGGGCTGGCCGGTCAAAAGAAGACCGGTTTGGGTTTTGTGCTCTTCAGGCCGGCCGGGACGATTACGCTGCGCGATGTATACCTGGCGGTACGGGGGGAGTGTCCGGTATTATTTGCCACGCATCAAAATCCGAGTACCCGGTGTATTGTGGGATCCCATATTCTTGATGCGCTGGACGGGCCATTGTCATCGGCGCGGCGCGCCATGGAAGACAGCCTGGCGTGTTTTACGATCAAGGATATTGTCAACATTATTATGCGCATGGACGCATCGGAACACGTCCGGCGAATTATTCTCTGACAATTTCAAATTGTCAGAGAATTCCGATTTTAAGTGTTTGTCAGGTAAGGAA
>JAIRTD010000301.1 GCA_031255115.1 Spirochaetaceae bacterium
CTGCAGTCGACAAATGCGCCTTCCCGTGATGTTGGACTTTATCAGCAACTATGATATAAAATATAGAAGGGAAGAGGAATAAGCCATGCACAGTGCTATTACAAGCATAAAATCTAACCTTGAAGTTATAACCAAAGCCATTATCGAAAATGTTCCTGTAGAGGAAATATACCTTTTTGGTTCCTATGCCTATGGAACGCCAACCGAAGATTCGGATATTGATCTATATTTAGTATTCAAAGATGATATGCAAATGCGGGAATTTGAAGCATTGGCAACAGCCCGCAAATCGATGTTTGGAATACAGAATAAATCTATTGACCTTCTGGGACAAAAAAAGCAAAAATTTTTATACCGTTCTACCGGTTTTGCAACTATCGAAAAAGATGTTTTCAAAAAAGGAATAAAGTTGTATGGATAAGACGCAGGAAGTAAAAGAATGGTTTGATATTGCTGACGACGATCTAAGGGCGGCTGTCCACCTTCTTACGCTGCATCACCCAAGGCCGGATAACATCATTTGTAATCTTTGTCAGCAAGCCGCAGAAAAACTTCTTAAAGGTTTTCTTGTCTATAAAGAAATTGAACTCAAGAAAACCCATGACCTTGTTGCACTGTTGGAACTGGCAAAAGCAAACAATGCAGATATTTCAGTATTACTTGATAAGTGTACCTTTCTTTTCCAGTTTGCGGTCATACCTCGCTACCCTAACCAGCATGAATATACAGAAGAAGAAGTTCAAGCAGCCATCCAATACGCAAAAGAAATACAGGGCTTTATAAAAGGACTGGTAGAAGGGAAAATGAATTATTCCCTGACATTCTGAGAATATCAGGGAATTCCGATTATAATTGTTTGTCAGTCAAAGAATCAACTAATTCATTGCCTGACAAACTTAAATCTATGGAGTATAGAAAACGACGAAGTACTTTGAACTTGTCCGTCGTAAAAAGGGCCCCTGCCTCCCCTACTCCAGCGGGGCAAAGTAGCCCCTGCCGTCGCGGCCTGAGCGGTCAAGGAGGTAGACTTCGGCTTCTACGGGGAGATAGGCTCTGCCGAAATTAGTGGGAAGGGAAGAGCGGTAGCGGAGGAGATAGGAGCCTGAGGGCAAGCTTTTAAGCGAAGCTATTTCGGGGCCTATGCCCCGGCTCCGGTACAGGGGGAGGACCGCGCCTCCGGTCTGGGCGCAGAGGTACTGTATCTCCGGGCCGGCCGGAGCGTTGCCGAGGAGTACGGCGTAAAACACTATGCTGTTATTCGCAAGATACGCGGCGAGTTCGGAAAGGCCGTACTGGGAAAAGGCTTCGGCCCCAAGAGCGCCGGTGCTCACAAAGACTACGGCCCGTTTTTTCTCTCCGGAAAGAAGGCTTGTAGCGGCGAGGCGCAGGCCCTGGTCAAAATGCCAATGCGGGCTGTAGGAAGCAGTCGTGCCCCGCGCGGCCTGGACTATATCGCCGGTGCTGAGTACGGGCTGTTCCCCGGCGGATACCATGATGACCCCCGTGGCCGCCGCGGCGGCGTCTCTGGCGGCTACGGCCATATCGTCCCTGTAGGCAAAGGCTTCGGGAGAGCGTTCCATGAGCAGGGCTATATCGCTCTGGCCCGAAAGATACGCCGCGCCAAGGAAGCTCTGTTCGCTTACCGCCGCGCCGTTTTCCGAAAGGAGAAAGTTTCTCCCGTCAAGGCCGACTACCGGCCGCCTTGCCCTGTCCTGGACCTGAATCTCCACGCTTATTTCGGGGAAACGGTCTGAGACCACCCTTTCAATCTGGACAAAGAGTCCTGAGGCCATATCGTCCATGCGGGTCAGCACCGAGACTTCGTCGCCAGAAAAATTCGCCGCCAGGATACTGCCGTTACGGTCCGTGTCCGCGCCGGTTATGCGCACCCGGGGGTTTCCCACAAGGCCGGCCTCGCGTACCAGCGCCGACTGGGGGTCTATGATGATGATGCGGTTGGTATCGGCGGCAAGGAGACGTCCGTCCTCGGTAAACTTGAGGCTTTCGGGCCCTCTAAGCCCTTCGGCTTCGAGGGGGCCGAGGTAGCTTCCGTTGGAATCAAAACGGTAGATCTCCCGGCGCACTCCGTCGGCAACGTATACCACTCCCCTGCCCGCTGCCAGTCCCGTAGGGGACACAAAGCCGGAAAAGCCGCCGCCCCTGAGGCCGAAGGCAAGAATAAAGGCGCCTTCCGGGTCGAATTTGAGTACGCGGCGGTTGCCGTAATCGACAACGTACAGATAGCCGTCCTCGTCAACCGAAAGATTCTGGGGGCCGACAAACTGGCCTGGTCCCCTGCCCCGGGAACCTATATAGCCCTGCCACACGCCCTGGGGGCTGAGTACGCTGATTCTGTTTCCCCGGTATTCCGAAACATAGTAGCGTCCGTCCGGGCCCCGCGCCATATCGTAGGGCCGGTCAAATCCGTTGAGGGGGCCCCGTATTCTTTCCCGTATGACGCCGTTTACGTCAATGCGCACCAGTTCGTTGGAACCGTAGGCCACCACCCAGGAAGAACCGTCCTCCAGGGGAAGCACCGATGTCGGCTGACGGTACAGTACCTGGCCGTCATCCTGGCGCGCGGGATAACGTCCGGCTTCAACATAACGGGCTTCGTCGTCAAGACGGGTAAAGAGGCTCCGCCTGTTCCGCACGGTCTCAAGACGGCTTCCAAGCAGCACTCCCTGGGGGCTCTCTCTGCCATAGCTGTCAAGGGCCGCCTGCCACTGCCTGAGGGCCGTGTCTTCCATACCGGAACGGTAATAGGCATGGCCGAGCCATTCGAGTATCAGGGGATTTCCCGGCAGAAAAGAAAGGGCCCTTTCAAAGGCCAGTATGGCTTCGTTAAACGCAAAACGGTCATAGGCCTGTATGCCGAGGCGGAATTCTTCCCTGGCAAAAACAGCGTTACGCTCCCCGTCGGAACCAAGGCCGTCCTGCTGGGCGGAGAGCAGCGCGGCGGAAAACAAAAAGACAAGCAGAGAGAGTTTACACAGCTTCACGAAGATACCCTCACCAGCGTCTTGAGATGTCTGCGGATTTCTTCATGCTGGGGGGCCAGATCATAGGCCCTGCGGAGATAGATACGGGCTTCGATAAGCGCGCCGTTTTTATAATAGGCCCAGCCAAGGGAATCAAGGTAGGCGGCGTTTTGGGGTTTTTTGTCAACGGCTTTTTTGCAGTAGTAAAGGCCCTTGACCGGGTCTATCGCGGCGTCGGCGAGTATATAGCCCAGTCCGTTAAGGGCGGTGGCGTTGTTCGCGTCGATGTCCAGGGCGCTCTGGTAATACTCGACGGCCTTTTCGTACTGCTGCTGGGTCCAGGCGGCATAGGCCAGGGTGGTATAAATCTGAATGGATTCGTAGCCCGAATCTATAAGCTGTTTAAGCTCGAATTCGGCAAGCCTGGAACGCTTTGTGATGACGTAAATATAGGCCAGGGCAAGGCGGCACTGAACGCAGCGCAGGGGATAGGCTCCGGAAGTTACCACCTGTTCAAGATACAGCAGGGCGTCGTCGTAGCGTTCGAGTTTCGTATAACAGAGCCCGAGGTAATAGGCCAGATCGGCGTTTTCCTCAAGGCCGAAGCGGCTTGAGTCCACGGCGAGAAATTCCTTCAGGGCGCCTTCCCAGCGCTTGAGGCGGAACAGTCTGATGCCTTCCTGAAGGGTGTCTGCCATATTCACGCAACCTCATAAAACACAGGCGGCGCCTGCGGGTCTTATTTCATAGGCCAGAAGATGAAAGCCGAAAATACGCTCATAATCTTCCAGGCGGTGGTTAAACGCGTCCACGGCCCTGGCGTCTATGATCGTATAGGTGCAGCCCCCGAAACCCTCTCCGGTCATGCGGGAACCAATCACCCCTTCGGTCTCCTGGGCCCGCTTTACAAGCCAGTCTATCTCAGGACAGGAAACTTCGTAAAGGTCCCGCAGGCTTTCGTGGGAATGAAGAATGAGTTTGGAAAGGGAGGCAAAATCGCCCTTGCGGAGCATTTCCTGGGATTCCTCGACCCGCTGGAGTTCCTTGACAATGTGGAGGCAGCGCCGCCTGATCTGCTCGGGAAGATTCCCCATGGATTCCATGATGTCGTTTGTAACATAGTCCCTAAAGCTGGCCCCTTCCCGTTTATTGGAAAGAAAGTCCAGCCCCCTGCGTATATCCTGCCTGCGGTGCTTGAGTTCTTCATCGACGCCC
>JAIRTD010000306.1 GCA_031255115.1 Spirochaetaceae bacterium
TATTGACGGTATTAACAAGGGTGGCAACAGTGCTCTTGAAAAAATTAAAAACGGCGAGGGTGAAACTGTCGAATAGGCGTCTTTATATTTTTGGGACATGTAACAAATCGGAAAGGCGCGTGACATAAGAAGGCGAATGAATCCCCGTATAGTTTTTCTGTCAGTAAAATTACTATACGTCTGATAAGGTAAATAAATTCGTTTACGCCGTTGTTTCTATGGCTCTGACCGGACTTTGCCGGGCAAACTTCGTGCCGGGAGTTGTATAAATTCGCAATGACCGTTGACACAGTTTTCCTTTTATGGCATGATAACGTACTTACGGATTTGTCCGGTACAGGTAAAGGTAAATCATGAAGACTGAATTTGTTAAGCCCGCCGAAATCGAACGGAAGTGGTTTGTTATTGACGCTGAGGGAAAAATTCTCGGCAGGGTGGCGGCCAGGGCTGCTTCTATAGTGCGGGGTAAGGAAAAGGCGTTGTATACCCCCCATCAGGAAGTGGGTGATTTTGTTGTGGTAATCAACGCTGATAAGATCGCTGTTTCGGGACGCAAGGCCCAGAACAAGCTGTACCACAGGCATACCGGCTATGTTGGGGGGCTCAAAACCCAGAATTTCCAGACTCTTATTGCCAGACATCCCGGTTCTCCCCTGGAACTGGCTATCAAGGGAATGCTTCCCAAGGGACCTTTGGGCCGCAAACTTCTTAAAAATGTCAAAGTTTATGCCGGCGCCAGTCACCCTCACGGGGCCCAGAACCCCCAGGCTATTGAACTTTAGGAGCAGAGTATGACCAAAAACCTCGGGATAGGGACAGGAAGAAGAAAAACTTCGGTCGCCAGGGTGTATGTTCAGGACGGAAATGGCAAGATTACCATAAATGGCAGAGAATTGGGCCAGTACTTTGTCCAGGGCGAGCACGCCATGATGGTGCGCCAGCCCCTGATGGTAACTTCCAGCGAGAATAAATACGATATTCTTATCAATGTGTACGGCGGCGGTATCAACGGCCAGGCTGACGCATGCCGTCATGGTATCTCCCGGGCGCTTTGCCAGGTAGACCAGGCCAATTACACCAGCCTCAGAAGCAATGGCTTTTTGACCCGCGATTCCCGTATGGTTGAACGGAAAAAATACGGCCAGGCAGGCGCCCGCAGGCGCTTCCAGTTTTCCAAGCGCTGACCGTTACATCCCTCAAACCAGGAAACGATCCCGATCTCGTCCGTGTGGGCCTTTCGGACGGGTCGTTATTTTCCCTCCGTGTCTCGTATCTGGGGCAGACCGCCCTGGTCGAAAACAGCGAAATTAACGACAAAAGCGCCGGAAAAATGCGTTTTGCCGCGTCCTGTTACCGCGCCGAGCGGGCGGCCCTGCGGCTCATTGCCAGGGCGGAACAGTGTTCCCTGGGTTTGAGCGGCAAACTCGAAAAACGGGGCCATGATCCGTCCTGTATTAAAGAAGTTATGGTGCGCCTCCACGACCTGGGCATAGTTGATGACCGCCGTTTTGCCGAACGCTGGCTTGGAGCGCGGCTTTCCCGCTCCGCCGATACGCCCCTGGGCCTTAAAGCAAAACTCTGCCGCCGGGGCATAGCCCCCCGGACCGCCGCCGGGGCCATCAAGGCCTGTCTCGTTGCCGAAACCGAAAAGAAGCTGCTCGAAAGGTATATACAAAAAAAAATCCGCCCCCGGGCCTTCGAGGGCTTGAACCCCGCTCAAATTCAGTTCAAAATAAGCGGTATGTTGCATCAGGGAGGCTTTTCTCCCGCTGTTCTGGCCTGGTACTTTTCGGAACAATGAGCCGAAACGGCTCTAAAACCCGGTTTTTTACCAGATATATTCAGAAAAAACTCTAAAGAAATATTCATTTTGAGAAAATTATGATATAATTTAAGAACAGAGTGTTCGGATAACCTGTTTGAACAGCAAGGAGCTGCGATGGCTAAGAGCGGAAGAAAGGTTCGTATTTTCTCAGCCCTGGAAGTCGCTAATATCTGCGGTGTGGTAAACCAGACCGCTATTAACTGGATCCGGAGCGGACATCTCAAGGCCTTTACCACCCCCGGCGGACAGTATCGGGTATATGCCGAGGACTTATCGGCTTTTCTCGAAAAGCGGGGTATGAGGATACCTGACGAAGTAGTCAAAGTCATCAAGAATGATGTTGAATGGGAAACCCTCATCATCATTGACGATGATCATGAACTTAACGATATTCTCAAGCGCTGGTTCGAAAAAAAGCTCGACAACTATACCATAATCCAGGCTTTTGACGGCTTTGAGGCGGGAAAACAGCTCAGTACGGCCAAACCGGGGTTTATTCTCCTTGATATAGGCCTGCCGGGCATAGACGGCTATGAATTGTGCAAGCGCATCAAAGAGGACCCCAATTTTGGACAGCCCTTTGTCATTATTATCACCGGCATCGAAATTCCTGAACACAAAAAAGTCTTGTTGCAGGAATGGGCTGACGCCTTTCTCGTTAAACCCTTAAATTTTAATCAGCTTACCGGCATCATCAAAGATCTTGAACAGAGCATCAACGCCGTCCCCGTCCAGTAACATAGCCATCTTCGCAACGCTTACAGGCCGCGTCCAGGGAGTGGGATTCCGGTATTCGGCCTGCCATGAGGGACGGCGGCTCGGTCTTTCGGGCTGGGTAAGAAACACCGCTGACGGCGGCGTAGAGACGTTTTTTCAGGGACCCCCGGAAAAGGCCGAAGCCTTTCTTGCCTGGCTGCGCTGCGGCCCACCCGGCGCACGGGTGGATAAGCTTGACTATAAGCGGGTAAAACCCCAAAGCAAGGCCGGCCCCTTTACCGTCAGCTATTAGGCCGAATGCGGGTTACATAAATTTAAGAATTGACCACGGCCTTCGCGGCCGGACACGAAAAAGAAAATTTTACCGTGAAATATCCGCTACCAACGCGATCAATTGGAGAAAACCGCTGTTACAATCATGCTTGGACCCTAGCGGCCCTCTTTCTGGAACCCTGACGAGAATTTTTGCAGAAGGCTGTCTATCTGCTTTTTTGAAGTAATGTTGTAGTCGTTAAGGACTTCCTCTTCAAACTGGTCGAAAAACACATTGCCCTTTTCATACTCACAGAACATATTGGCAAGGTATACGGTCTGTACCAGTTCCTTGTATTCCTGGGGCGCCGAAAGAGGGTCATGGTGAAAGCGTATGGACGCCGCAAGGGACTCTGGAAAATTCCACTTTTCCGCGATGAGGGCCCCGATTTCGGCGTGGTTCATGCCCGCGACAAGGTCTTCAAGGGTTGAAGCGGGAAGATTCTTTTCGACGCAGAATTCCTTGATTTTATTCAAAAGATCGGGGTGTACATTGGCAAAGACGATTTTACCCATATCATGCAGAATACCGCCCACATAGACATCGTCCAGGAGGTTGTTGTCCTTGCGGAAATTCTTGATAAGATTAAAGGCATAGAACGCCGTACGGTAAGAATGTTCCCAAAGGGCCTTCTTGTCCGAAGTGTCGTCGCCCAGCACTTTTTGGGTTCCATAGGAAAAAAGAAGGTTTTTTATGCCCCGTATGCCGACCATCTTGACCGCCTCGGCGATACTGTCGACTTTTTTTGCCAGCATATACTGGGCCGAATTGACAATTTTTAATAAATCCGCGGTCAGGGCGGGGTCCATGGAAATCTGTCTGGCTATATCGGTCATTTCCGCTTTGGGGTCGTTGATCAACTTTTGTACCAACAGTATGTTTTACGGGAACTGGGGCAGAGAATTGACATTGTCCACCACCGTACTGGCCATAATGGAGACATTTTCAACCTGGGTCTGGTCAAGGGGTATGATTATGCGGGCGACGGTTTCCTTGTCGGTTGCCAGAATGTCAAAACAATCCTCGTCAAGGCCGATTTTCTTGAGCATCAGCACGAGAATCACCAGGCCAAGACCGGCGCCTTCCGAGTCGTCCAGGACCTGGGAAAGGGCGTCTTCAAGGTTATTGTACTGTCTGGAACGGGCCAGTTTGTCATGAATGCGGATTAGTTCAGTTTTGGTAACAACTACATTATTGCGGATTTCAATATGAATAATACTTTTCTTTAACTGGAGGCTGAGCTTGATGTAAAGCCCCTTTCCTTTTTGAAGCTGCAGATAATGGGCGATATTGCTGAGGGTTTCTTCCTTAAAGCTTGTCAGTCCCAGCTTGTAGTCTTCGGGATTGTTGAGGTCCAACCCCCGTTCCATAAAATACACCCGCTTGGTATTGGCCTTTTTGGCGTTAACCGCAAGCTCCTGGACACAGTACACCACATAATCCTTGAGTTTTTCCTGCCCCGCGTTGCGGAGAAATACCGTCAGGACTTCTTCGATATACATTTCTATTTCGTGGGGAAGGGTATAGGACGTTATTGTCAGGGGAATGCCGTTTTGTACGGCTTTCTTTATTTTTGCTTCGTCAACGACCAGTTCTTGCGCAACGGGCATGGCTCATTCCTTAATAATGAATTCTTTAGCAATATATCATTTACTTTATACTATATATAGTTAATTTGGGCAAGGCTTATTGAAAAAAGCTGACAGAAATGGAATGATGTTTCAATGTGGGATCTGGCGTTTTTAACGGCTGTTGTTACGTTCTTACTGGTTTTACCCCTGATACGGCCCTTTTTTAAGGGTTTATGGGCCATTAACGGCCTTGTTTTGCTGCCCCTGACCGCGTTTTTGATACTTTTTGGGCTTTTCAGGACCTATGGATTCAGGCCCGAATGTTTTCCCCTGCTCATTTTTGCGGCTCTTTTGACCCTGCTACATATTCCTTCGGCTTTTGCCCTGATAAATCGGCTTCAGAATGATGATTTTAGGGACAGAAACAACATTGTATCGGTGCTGGGCATCCTCGTTCTGCTCGCGGCAAGCGTCTGCGCATTTTATTTTTCGCCCTATGACGATATAAAAGAGGCGGGAACATCCTACTCCTATGAAGCCGAACTGCGGGAAAGCTCCGAAAAAACGAACCGCGCCATAACCAGGCATCTGCGGGTATATACCGCCGGGGACAGAGGAACGGTCAAGCCCGTTATAGCCCTGATTCCTCCCCTCACCGGATCAGTGGAAATAAGCGAATCACTGTGCAGACGTCTCAGCGAAGCGGGCCATACGGTTGTTACTTTTTCCCGGCGGGGCCTGGATAATCCGGCCTCAGGCAAAGGCAAAGAGTTTCATCTTTCCATATATGAAAGCATGCGGCTGCTCTGGATCTCAACCAGGGCCCAGGATTCGGGCTGGGCCAACCAGCTTGCCCGGACCTATGAAGAAAAACGCAGGGCCGACGCCGAATGGCTCCTTGACCGCCTCAGGACTCCCGAACTGCTCAGGCTAACACGGAACGCTCCGCATATTATCGCCGCGGGATACGGGGCCGGAGGGGCCGCCTTGAGCCTCCTCGCTTCGTCGCCGTCATTTGCCGTAAAGTACCCCGAACTTTTGGGCTTTGTGTCAATCGAAGGCCCCCCCGCTTCGGCCCGGAAGCTGGAGAGCTTTCCCTGGGAAACAGCGTCTGAACCCCAGGGGGCCTGGGACACGCTAAAGCGCTTTTTTCTCAAATTGAAGCCCCGGAAACTCATGGGCCAGGAACTCCCTGATCCCATCCTCATACCCGGCCTCTTTATCACCGCCAGCCAGATACACGACGAAAAGTACCGGGACAGCCGTTACGGTGTTATCAGGGACATGGTACGCCAGGCCAAAGCGCCGTGCAGCCTCAGTTCAGTTGCCGGCGCGGGCTTTTTGGACTATTCAGATGTCAAGCGGCGCTATCCCCTCTACCACTGGCTGCTTCTCAGAACACAGCCGGGACAGGCTGCGCCGGAGGACCC
>JAIRTD010000313.1 GCA_031255115.1 Spirochaetaceae bacterium
TACGCCGCGGGGGAAGTAACCGGCGGAGTATTTGCGGGAAATCGTCTGGGCGGTAACGCCATTACTGAAATTATCGTTTCCGGCCGTATTGCCGGTACCAGCGCCGCGGCGGGTAAATAAGACCCAGCCAGGGCGCGGCTGCGCCCTGGTTTCCCAACGCGGCAGGTAAATAGTGTTTGTCCACATTATTGAAAGGCACTAAATAAGGCCGCTTTAGATAAGTCGCGTCTCCGCAAGTACGGTAGGCGTGGCTTGTTGGAGCGGTTTTACCTCCCCGCATAGTTGTTGCCCGGGTCTTGGTTCATCCGCGCTTTTCTGCTATTTTAACAGGGTGGAAAAATTTGCCGATGAAGCGCTTATTGAGGTGTCTTCGGGACGGGGCGGCAACGGCTGTGTTGCCTTCAGGCGGGAAAAATTTGTCCCCAGGGGCGGTCCTTCTGGCGGCGACGGGGGCAGGGGCGGCGACGTGGTGTTTATTGTCCGCCGCAATCTCCGTACCCTTGCCCATCTCAGGCACAAGCAGCATTTTAAGGCGGAAAACGGCCATGACGGCGAAGGACGGGAGCGTTACGGCAGGAACGGCGGGGATGTGGTTATACCTCTGCCGCCGGGTTCGGTGCTCAAGGACCCTGACTCTGGCGAATTGATACGGGATTTCGGCAGGGACGAGGCTGCTTTTGTTTTCCTCAAAGGGGGCGCGGGCGGCTGGGGCAATGTGCATTTTAAGTCGCCGGTAAACCAGGCGCCCCGCAAGGCCCTGCCCGGCAGGGACGGCGAAAGCCGTATGCTCAGGGTTGAGCTTCAGATTATGGCGGATATTGGTTTTGTCGGGTTTCCCAATGCCGGTAAATCCTCGCTCCTCGAGCGCTTTACCAATGCCAGGCCCAAGATCGCCCCCTATCCCTTTACCACGAAGATTCCCAATCTGGGCGTTCTCGCTTCGGCGCGGGACCGGGGAGACGAGGGCGGCCGGGACATAATCCTCGCCGATATACCGGGCCTCATCGAGGGGGCCTCAGACGGCGCCGGGCTGGGCATACGGTTTCTAAAGCATATTTCCCGCACCAGGGCCCTGCTCTTTCTCATTGATCTTTCATCCGATAATTACCTTTCGGCCTTTGATTCGCTTCTGAAAGAGCTTTCGTCGTTTTCCGCTGAACTGGCGGAACGAAGGCGCCTCATCGTGGGAACCAAACTTGACCTTGAAGGGACGGCGGACCGTCTTGCCGAACTTGAGGCGCGCCATGCCGCCGAAACCGTGCTGGGGATTTCTGTTTTTTCCGGGGCTGGCCTTGCAGAGCTTGCCTCCCGTATCAGGCTGCTGGCCTGTGATTCCGAAACCGCCGGGGCTTCCGTGCTTTCCGGTTCCGGTGAACGCGTTGCGGAGAGCCTGCGGTGAGAATAGCCGTTCTCGGCGGGAGCTTTAATCCCGTCCACATGGGCCATCTTGTTCTGGCCGATTCGGTTCTTTCATCCTTTTCCTATGACCGTGTTATTCTGATACCCGCCTTTCAATCTCCCCTCAAAGATGAATCAAGGGGGGCCGGTCCCCGCGACCGGCTTGACATGCTGCTTGCCGCTGTTGCCGCGGACCCGCGTTTTAGCGTTGACGACTGCGAGCTTAAGCGCGAGGGGATTTCCTATACCATAGACACGGTGGAAGACCTTGCAAGGCGTTACAAACCCCAGGGCCGCCTGGGCCTCATTCTTGGCGACGATCTGGCGGCGAATTTTCACCAGTGGAAGCGGGCCGAAGAAATTGCCTCCCTTACCGACATCATCATTGCCCACAGGACTTCCAGAGGCGAGCTTCCCTTTCCCTATGCGCACAAGCGGCTTTCAAATCCGGTAATCGATATTTCTTCCGGTTCTCTCAGGGAAAGTATCCGTAAGGGTGAAGGATGGGAACATCTTGTTCCATCCGGGGCGCGTTTTATTATTCGGGACCGTTCCCTTTACCTGGCACAGGGCCGTGAGTCCGGCGGCCCGGAAAAACACGGCGCTTCGGGTCCCGCTGAGGGTTTTTGGAGTATCGCCGCCCGCGTTGAGGCGGAACTGGGCAAACTGGTTCCTTTTAAGCGTTTTATCCATTCCCGGAATACCGCCCTCATGGCCTGGGATCTTGCCCGCGCCTACGGCCTTGACCCGGGCAGGGCCTATCTTGCCGGTATAGGCCACGATATATGCAAGTCTCTTTCTTCTACGGAGTTGCTGAGAACGGCCCGGAGAGACGGCAAGGCCCTTTCCCGGCTGGAGCGAAAAAATCCGGCCCTTCTCCACGGCAGGGCAGGGGCGGTATACTTACAGGAACGCTACCGTGTTACGGACAGCGGAATCCTTGAGGCCGTGGCCCTGCATACGGTCGGCGACAGTGATATGGGCCCCCTTGCCAAGGTGATTTATATCGCCGATAAACTTGAATGGAACAGGGAAAACGCCGGGGCGCTGCGGGATATGCTGGAGCGGCTTCCCTTTCCGGACCTGGACGAACTTTTTGCCGCGGTGCTCAACGACAGCGTGGCCTTCCTGGATTCGCACGAAATAACCATTTCCGGGAGTACCAGGCGGCTCCTCGCGCGTATGGACAAGAAAGGACGACAATGAAGCGGAAACAGATAGACGCCAGCATATTTCTCCTTGGGATTATTATCGCGCTTATTGCGGGCGGCGCGCTGCTTACTGTTTTTGTGCTCCGCGAAGACCCCATGGGGGATGTTTTTTCCGGCGACCGGGTAATCAACAGCCTTTTTATCCTCGAAGAGGACCGTAAGCCCTTAAGTTCCTTTGTGCTCATGTACTATCCTTCTACACGGCGGGCGGCGCTTTTTGACGTGCCGGGCGAAGTCGGGCTCATCATTCAGCGCATCAACCGGGTAGACCGTATTGACACCGTGTACAATCCCCAGCGGCAGGAGTCCTTTGTCGACGAGATAGAACGGCTTTTGGGCATTGAGGTGAATTTTCTTTTTTCCATGACGCTTGAGAATCTCGGAAAAATCGTTGACCTTGTAGAAGGAGTCGAAGTACTCATTCCTTCCAGGGTTGACCTGCCTGAGGAAGAGCCGCCCCTGCTTTTTCCTTCCGGACGGGTCGTGCTTGACGGGAAAAAGGCCGTAGGCTATGCGTCGTACCGCCTTCCCGAAGAAGACGCCGATATAGTCAACGCGCGCCGCCAGCGTTTCTTTTTGGGTTTTTTGCGGCGTCTTGGCGAACAGAACGAATACCTTTCGGCAAAGCCGGTATACCAGATGTTTCACAGCCTCATGCGGAGCAACGCCAATGCCCGGATACGGAGCAGGTTCTTTAACGAACTGGTAAACCTGGACACCGATCAGACCAGCGTACAGATTGTAACGGGAACGGCCAGGGAAGTATCGGGCCAGGTCTTGATACTGCCCTATTACGACGGCAGCCTCATCAAGGATATGGTGCGTCAGAGCCTTTCCGGCCTTACCCGGGACACCGACGGAACCCTTGCCGGCAGGATTTTTACCGTAGAAATCCTTAACGGAACAGCCACCGCCGGACTTGCCCGGCGTACCGCCGATCTGCTCCAGGGCTTTGGCTATGACGTTATCGCCGTAAACAACGCCGATACCAGCGATTACGAACAATCCGAAATCATCGACCGTTCCGGCTATGAGGACATGGTACAGACCTTTGCCGACATCATACGCTGCAAAAACATACGTTTTGAGGCCGCCGGGAACCTTGACAGCCAGAATATTGAATACAAGGCTGATTTTACCCTAATAATCGGAAGGGACTTTAATGGCAGATATGTCGTCGCCCAGTAATACCGACAGCCCCGAACTGGCGCTGGAACTTGGAAAACTCCTTGCCGGCCACAAGGCAGGTGAGGTAACGGTTATGGACATGCGGCCCCTCAATATGTGGACCGATTATTTTATTGTCGCCACGGTAAACAGCTCGGTTCATACACAGGGACTCAAGCGCCATATCAAGGACTTTTGCGCGGAACGGGGCGTAGAAATACTCCGCCGCCGGAAAACGCTCAACGACGATGAGTGGAATCTTGTGGATATGGGGACTATAGTGGTACATCTTATGACCGCCAAAGCCCGTTCCTTCTATGAACTGGAACGGCTTTGGAGCGAGGCGCCGGTCATTGGACCTGTTTAATAACCCGGCCGGGTATCAAACAAGTCCTTTTTAGTGGAACTTGTTCAGAAACGCGGGGTTCTGAAAACCCTCTTTATTCATCAAAATCGTCATAATCTACATCTTCTTCGTAGTCAAAATTATCATCTTCGTCGTCGTCATCAAAATCTTCGTCATCGTCAAAGTCGTCGTCATCATCGTCATCAAAATCGTCGTCGTCAAAATCATCATCCATGTCGTCAAAATCATCCTCGTCGTCGTCCATGTCGTCGTCCTCATCGTCGTCGTCGAAGATAAGAACAGGATAGGGAAGGGTTTGCCCCCCGCTTACGGGCATGAGACTGAGCTCTTCTTCAGTGCAGATAGTTTCATCCTGAACCATGGTATTTACTCCATTTGGACTTGATCTGGGCTATTCCGGGCTCTAAAAACCGGCCGCCGCATAGGTCTCCTGAAAAACATAAGGGAGAGTTTCCATATCTGTCAACAGGTTTTTACCGATTTTACGCTATTTTTTCCGGGGAAATTTCCGGGCAAAAAAAGTTCTTTTTTGGCGGTTTCCGGCTGTCCCGGGGCTCTCGGGCGCCGGACGGGGCGTATATACGCATTGCGCCTATATACGCCGCCGTCAAAAGGACCTCGCCCGCGTCAAAACCGCCTTACTGCCACTTGAGTATGGGCAGGTTGGAGTAGGTCCCGTTACCCGGACCCATCTCCCATACGGTATCAAAATCCCAGCCAAGCCCCGTATAGGCCGCTTTGGTTGATAAGTCTCCGGCACTCTTGCCCGTTCCGGCATTGCGGGTGTCAGTGGTAAAGGTCACGCCGCCGTCGCCCGGAGTCATCCCCGCATAGGCGATATTCCCACTAGAAGAGCCACTGCCGTAGATATCCCCCACAACCCTGCCCGCGCCGCTTGTCAAGGCCGTAACAGTGGGATTAAGCGCCGCGCAGTTTGTTATGTAGCCGCTATATATATATCCCGCGATGCCGCCCACATATTCGGCTCCGCTGACCGTCCCGGTACTGTAACAGCCTGTTATGTTGCCGCCAATTCCCGCGATGCCGCCCA
>JAIRTD010000318.1 GCA_031255115.1 Spirochaetaceae bacterium
TATGCTGGCCAAGACCCGTAGCGTCAAGTACCACCCTGCGGTAAAACCCCTACTTAAGGGGGGCCGGTTTCATAACAAAAAACGATTCGCGTTTTTGTTTTGGTGTTTTGCTTCACAAAACTCCGCGCCGAGGTCAGTTTCCGGCCCCCCTCCGCTTCATAAAAACCCGGCCTCTTAGCGTGGAGTTTTTTGCCCTGCAAAAAACTCCGAAAATCAACAACCCGAAGGGTTTTTATTCCGCTACCCCCCGGTGAATTCCCTGCCCCCCAAGGGGCTTTCCCCAGGCATAAAATAGAGGGGGGCTACTTGCGTATTGCCGCCGAATTTCGTAAAATATTGGGGGGTTTGCATGAAGCATGTACTGGTAATCGATGAATCTCCTCTGTTCCGCGAGTACCTGCGCGTTAAACTGACTTCGAACGGCCTTGACGCCAGCGTGGCTGTCAACGGGCTGGACGGTATTGCGAAGATAAAGAACCTCATTCCCGACCTGATAATCATGGATTACCATCTCAACAAGGAACGTCAAAATGTCTTTGATATCCTTAAAGAAAAAAAGAAAAGTCCGATGACGGCGAAGATACCCATCATCATTGTAGCCCAGCGCCTTGACCAGAAAGAAATTCTCGAACTGGTGCCGTATAATGTAAAAAAGGTGTTCACCAAGCCGATAAAAATCGACACGCTCTTTACCACCCTCACCTCTCTTTTGGGCGTTCCCTTTGAGGTTGACGAGACTCCTTCCATCATGGAAGCCCATGTAAACGACGATATTATTTTTGTCGAAATAGCCCAGGGGCTCAACAGGGACAAACTTGATCTTTTGCGTTTCAAAATTATAGAACTTATAGAGCTTTATGAGATACGGATTCCAAAGCTCATCGTCATGTTGAGCGACATAACCTTTACCTTTACCGATGTTCCGAATCTCCAGAAACTGCTGGAGACGGTGCTTCAATCTTCCAGGGCAAAGCACCGCAATGTGCGGGTTCTTACCAGGGACGAGTTCTTCAAAAAATTTATTGCCGGGCAGAAGGAGTATGCGGATATAGAGGTGGTATCAAATCTTGAATACGCCCTGGACGGCCTCCTTTCCGAACTGAGCCAGAACATGGAGTTCGGCGAAAAGAAGGCCGAAATCATCGGAGACAAGGTGCTTCAGGCTGATCAGAAGAGCAGCCAGAGCGAATCTATGCAGCTCCGTTTTGACGCCGAGAGCAAGAACAGGCACATGAGTCTTGAGGACGTAAAGGACGTGGCCGGTAATCTAAAGATAGCCGCCGTGGACGACGATTTTGTCATACAGGAACTTATCAAGACTACCTTTCAGAAAGTGGGAACCGCCGTGTCGGTTTTTTCCGACGGTTCTGAATATCTTGCGGCCCTGCAAAAAGAAAAGTTTGATCTGGTGTTTCTTGATCTTATGATGCCCCATACCGACGGCTTTGAAGTACTCAAGGTCCTTCGCAACAGGGGCATAGATCAGCCGGTGATCGTCCTTTCGGCGGTAACCCAGCGGGATACGGTAATCAAGGCCTTTCAGATGGGTATAAAGAGTTATATGGTAAAGCCGCTCAAACCCGATGATCTCTTGAAAAAAACCATGGAAATACTCAGGGTGAATTTTTAAGCCATGGCAGAAAACGGCAAGTACACCGCAAACCCCTACTACCGTTTTTTCCGGGAAGCGAGGTTTCCCATGGCCCTGGCCACTATCGACGGCAGCATCATCAAGGCCAATGCAGACTTCCGCCGCCTGTACCAGAGTATCTGGGGCGCGCCGCTTTCCTCCGCCCAGGGGAGCTTTCAGGACATGCTTGCCCGGTGTGACGCGCCTGAGTTTTCCCGGGTGTTTTCGGAATTGACCGGCGGGCTTCTCAACTGGGTGGAACTCGAAGACCTCCTCGAAGATTACAAGGGTGAAAATCACTGGCTGCGTATTGTCGCCTGGATTATCAGCGCTTCCCCGGACGCGCCCAAAGAAGTCCAGGGGCCTTTTATCGGCATCATCATACGGGAAGAAACCAAAGAAAGGCAGCAGGAGCGCAGGCTCAGGGAGGGCAAGGCCACTGCCGAAGAAGCGGTAGAGGCAAGAGGCCGCTTCCTTGCCAACATGAGCCACGAAATCAGAACCCCTATACAGACCATCATAGGCATGATCGAACTGCTCCAGGACACCAGGCTTGACCGGGAACAAACAGAGTACGCGCGGCAGGTAAAATTCTCCGCCGAAGTGCTTCTCTCGCTCATCAATGATATTCTTGATTATTCAAAGATCGAAGCCGGCAAGATGGAACTTGAATACACCGACTTTGACCTCGGCGAAACCATTGAACAGGCTGTAGAGATGATCGCTATGGAGGCCCATAAAAAGGACCTCGAAATTATCGAAGATATTCCCCCTGAAACCGACATAATAATTAAAGGCGATCCGAACAAATTCAGGCAGATAGTAATCAACCTGGTAAAGAACGCGGTAAAATTCACCAAAGAAGGAAGCGTCGTTATTTCGGCCAGGCTCGAAGAACTGAACGGCAAAGAAGCGGTACGCGTAGCCGTGGCCGATACGGGCATAGGCATCTCGGAAGAAAACCGGAAGCAGCTTTTCAGCACCTTTTTTCAGGGCGATCCTTCCAATACCCGGCGTTTTGGCGGGACAGGCCTCGGCCTTTCGATTTCCCACAACCTCGTGGAACTCATGCGGGGCACTATCGAAATGGTCCCCAATGAAGGCGGCGGCTCCATCTTCCGTTTTATCATACCCCTTGAACGTTCCGATCAGACAAAAACGCCCCTTGCCCTTCCCGCCGGCGCGGGAGGAAAGATGCTCGTGGTTGACGA
>JAIRTD010000045.1 GCA_031255115.1 Spirochaetaceae bacterium
TTTCCACCGAAAACTGGAAGCGCACCGCCGAAGAAGTATCTTTCATCATGGGGCTGGTTAAACGCTACCTCAGCGCCGA
The DNA here is from genome assembly GCA_031255115.1 of Spirochaetaceae bacterium. GTDB lineage: Bacteria > Spirochaetota > Spirochaetia > Treponematales > Breznakiellaceae > JAIRTD01. Next base: position 80 of record JAIRTD010000045.1, read on the forward strand.
ACTTGCCTTCTTTAAGGAAAACCATATCAGGATACGCCATGCCGGGGATATGGAAACCCTGCCCCCCGATATAGCAGATGAACTACGCAGCGTCTGCGCGGAAACCGCCGCCTTTCCCGGCCTTTCGGTGATTCTCGCCCTGAATTACGGCGGCAGGAACGAGCTTGTACGGGCGGTAAAACGCATGCTGGGCGAACAGGCGGCGGACGGACTCAAGCCGGACCGCATCACCGAAGAATACATCAGCGCCAGGCTTGATAATCCCGATGTTCCTGACCCCGACCTGATTATCCGCACCGCCGGGGAATTCAGGACGAGCAATTTTCTGCTCTGGGAAGCGGCCTATGCGGAATACTATATTTCGGATAAGCTATGGCCTGACTGGACCACAGAAGATCTGGAAGAAGCAATACAGGTCTACATGAACCGGGACCGGCGCTTTGGCGGAGTGAGGCAATGAAAAAATTCAGACAACGGCTGCTCATTTTCTTTGCCGGACTTCCCCTGGTGGTCTGCCTGGTGGTGTTGCTTCCCCAGAAAAACCATCTTGCCGTCAATGTTTTTGTTACCCTGCTTTCGGCCCTCGGCGCCATGGAATACGCCGCCATGCTCAGGCGGAAAAACCATGACCTGCGTTCGGTCGAAGCCGGCGTACTCGGCGCCCTGGGCCCCGCGGCCGCCCTTATACAGGTAAGTTTTGGCGGCGGCGGAGAATCCATACTGGCGGCAATTATTTTGGGCGCCGCGTGGGTTCTTGTTTCGCAGGTTTTTTCCGTGGAAAAGGACCTCGAAAAGGCTGTAGGTCGCATTTCAGGCGGCCTGTCGCTTATCATATACCCCGGCCTCTTTCTGGTGTGGATTATACGCATGGCCCTGTTCCCCGAAGCGTCCACGGTCATATTGATATTTCTTTTTATAGTATGCGCCGGTGATTCGGCCGCCTGGGCCGCCGGAATGGTGCTGGGCAGGGGAAACCGGGGAGTGATTATTGCCAGTCCAAACAAGAGCATAGCGGGCTTTATAGGAGGTTTTATCGCTTCCGTTCTGATCAGCCTTGGCGCGGTTTTGTTTTTTCCCGGCATCTTTTACACGGCAAAGCTGCCTCCCCTCCTTGCCGGGTCCCTGCTCGGCCTTGGCACTGGACTCGCCGCGGCTCTGGGCGATTTGGCGGAATCGGCCCTCAAGCGCGGCGCCGCCATAAAGGATTCGGGAAACCTCATACCCGGACGGGGCGGGGTCCTTGATTCCATTGATTCCATAGCCCTGGCCGCGCCGGTATTTTACGGCCTGTACCGCCTGTTCTTTCTCTAAGCGAATGATGAAAAAGCGCGTCGCCCTTTTGGGGGCATCAGGTTCCATAGGAAAAAACACCCTCGACGTACTCCGGGAAGGAAGGGATTTTTTTGAACCGGTGCTCTTTAGCGCCCATACACGGGAAGAAAGCCTCCTTGCGCTCAAAGAGGAATTTCCCCAAGCCTGCCTGGTTCTTTCAGGAAAAAAAGACGGGCCTGAGGGTATACGCTATTTCGGCGGCGAAGGACTTAGAGAGGCCATAGCCCGCGCAAAGGCCGATATAGTGGTAAACGGCGTTTCAGGAGCGCCGGGACTTGGGGCTTCCCTTGCCGCCATACAAAGCGGCGCTGATCTTGCCCTGGCAAACAAGGAAACCATTGTAATGGCTTCTTCCCTCGTGTTTGCCGAGGCGGAAAAAGCCGGCGTCCGTATACTTCCCGTTGATTCGGAACATTCGGCGATCTTCGCCCTGCTTGAGGCCCACGGAAAAGAGCGGGCCGCCGAACTAATCCTTACCGCGTCAGGCGGCCCGTTTCGCACCCGAAGCGCCGAATCGCTTGCGGCGGTAAGCCCCGGCGAGGCCCTGGCCCATCCTGTCTGGAACATGGGCCCGAAAATCACCATTGATTCGGCGACCCTGGCCAACAAGGGGCTTGAAGTAATCGAAGCGGCGGGGCTCTTTGGCGTAACGCCGGAACAGGTCAAGGTGGTGGTTCATCCCCAGAGCGTCGTTCATTCCATGATACGCTTAAACGACGGGGCGGTGTATGCCCAGCTCTCAAAACCGGATATGCGGCTTCCCATCCACAACGCCCTGTACTGGCCCCGCTGCCTCCCCTGCCCCTTTGCCCAACTTGATTTTACAGAACTCACCCTGGAATTCAAAAAGCCCGATTTTGAAAAATTCCCCATGCTGCCCCTGGCCTATGAGGCGGCGAAAAAAGGAGGCGTATACCCCGCCGTCTACAACGCGGCAAACGAAACAGCGGTAGACGCCTTTCTTTCCGGGCGCATAGGCTTTACGGATATCGCCGGACTTACCCGCGAAACCCTTTCCCGTGATTGGCGGATAACAGCCGATTCATTACAGTCAATATATGAAGCCGACAAAATGGCCAGAGATTCGGCCTGCCGGTATATTACGGAGCAGCTTTAATGTCAACGATACTAAAAATTATTTTGGGCCTGGCCGGACTGGGCGTAGTGGTCCTGGTCCATGAACTTGGGCATTTTATAGCCGCCCGGCTCCTGGGCATTGAGGTAGAGGCCTTTTCCATAGGCTGGGGCCGCCCGATACTGAGAAAAAAAATAGGCGCTGTCGAATACCGCATCGGCCTTTTTCCTCTTGGGGGCTACTGCAAGATGAAAGGAGAAGTCGAGTTTCAGTCTGGCGCTTCGGCGCCGGAACCGAGCCGCGCCCCGGGCAGCTTTTTCGGGGCAAAACCCTGGCGGCGCATAATCGTGTCCGCCGCGGGACCGCTGGCCAATGTGGTCTTTGCCGCCCTTGTGTTCATGCTCATATGGGGGGCCGGTTTCGAGATACGCAGCCCTGATAACCGCATTGTGCTTGTTTCGGAGATAACTCCCGAAGAACGCTACCCCGCCGACGAGGCGGGCCTTAAAACCGGGGACCGTATTGTAGAAATCGCCGGCAAGCCCATAACAAACTACTAC
>JAIRTD010000048.1 GCA_031255115.1 Spirochaetaceae bacterium
TACAGTTTACCTCGACCCATAAAACCACCAGCGAACTGGCCCTCAATACCCGTTCCCTGGTGCAGCTTGCCATGGATTCATCCCGGCCCGGGGAAAGCGAAGAAAGGGCGGAAGCTGAAAATTCCGAGCCTTTAAGCGAAAATCTGATACTGGGCAGGTGGCGCGGCGACGCGGGTATAGAAATGATACGTCTCCAGAGCGAAGGCAGGGGTCTGGCTATCTTTTCGTCAGGCGCCCAGATGAATCTGCGCTATGAAATACGGGACAATACCCTGTATGTTGTCCAGAGTTCCCCCAATGCCGAACGGTACTATCATCCTGTCCCCTACGGCATAGCCAGGCAGCTTGTTGCTCTGGCCGAACCCATGAGCTGGGAATTCCGGCTTTTCGGCAACGGAACCGCCCTCAGGGGCCAAAAAACCGCCACAGCGGTGGAATATTCGGGGGACACCATTACAAACCTGTATCAGGAACGCGCCCGTCCCGCCGAATGGACAAAAATCCGCTAATATTCTGATACAGATTGAAATCAGCGCTATTTTCCAGGAGGGGATTATGGGAGCAGTCATAGAACTTGTCCAGGGCGATATTACCGTCCTTGATGTCGATGTAATTGTAAACGCCGCCAACTCGAGCCTCATGGGCGGCGGCGGCGTTGACGGCGCCATACACCGGGCGGCGGGTCCTCTTTTGCTGGAAGAATGCGCGAAGATAGCCGCCGCAAGACCGGCGGGCCACGCCTGCCCCACCGGAGAGGCGGTGCTTACCGGCGCGTACAAGCTGCCCTGCAAAAAGCTAATCCACACCGTGGGCCCTGTATGGCACGGCGGTCGTTATGGCGAGGCCGAACTCCTCGCTTCCTGCTACCGGAAGAGCCTCCTCCTTGCCGAAAACAACGGCCTTAAAACCATAGCCTTTCCCAATATTTCAACCGGCGTATACGGCTATCCAAAGGACAAGGCCGCCGCAATCGCGGTTCAAACCGTGCGCGATGTACTGGCGGAAACCCCGAATATTGCCAGGGTGCTGTTCGTCTGCTTTGACCGGGAAAACCTTGATCTGTACCGGCAGCTTTTGGGATAAAGTCCCCATGCCGGTTTGCCCATAGTACCGGACATTAGCGGCGTCCGCCTATTGACGCTTGATACGCCTGGGATTACAGTCTAATCATGACCGACGTGCACAACGACATGCTTGAGGACGAGGATTTTGACACCATACTGTCCCCGGATATTGACTTTACGGGGACCCTGAGATTCGACAAGCCCTTTCTTATACGGGGCAGGCTTGCCGGAGAGATTATAGCCGCCGGGCTCCTGGTAATTGACGAGGAAGCGGTGGTGGAGGCGAATATACGGGCCTCCAAAATTATCATACGGGGTTCGGTAACCGGGGACGTGTCCGCTTCCGAGCGGGTGGAGATTGCCATAAGCGGCCGCCTGGTAGGAAACGTAAGCGCCCCGGAGGTATTTATGGAAACAGGCTGTGTGTTTAACGGTAAATGCACCATGACCAAGGGTTCCGAACAGGCATGAGACGGCGTGTTCTTTTTACCCTGTGTGCCGCCGCCCTGCTCTTTTCGCGGCCGGCCCCGGAGCTTAACGCCCAAACCAGGCCCGACGCCCTGCGGGAGTACCGGAACGGCAATTATGAACAGGCCGTAACTATCTGCATGCGGGAACTTTCCGAGAATCAGCGGAATCTTGAATCCTATGTGGTCCTGTGCTGGAGCCTTATCAGGCTGGGACGCTACCAGGAAGCCCAGCGCTACGCCCAAAGCGCCCAGGACCTGAGCCGCTACGACCCCCGTATTGTAGAAATACTCGGCGAAGTGCATTATTTTCAGGGAAGAAACGCCGAAGCGCTGCGGTTTTTTCAGGAGTACATAAACCTTGCCCCCGAGGGGGGCAGGGTAGACATGGTCTATTACTATATGGGCGAAATCTACATACGCCTTGGCCGTTACCGCCACGCCGACATAGCCCTTTCCACGGCAGTACATTACCTGCCCGGCAATGCCCAGTGGTGGACCCGTCTCGCCTATGCCAGAGAAAACGCCAGTGAATTCAATTCGGCGGTAAGCGCCTATGAACGGGCCCTTTCCCTGAATTCCCAGCTTTCCGACGCCCGCAGAGGCCTTGACCGGGCCAGACAGGGCCTGGCTTCCCGCTGAGACCACGAGATCGGGACCTCTTTTTCATGTTGAAGCTGGCCTTTATTACCCTGGGCTGCAAACTCAACCAGCTCGAAAGCGAATCCCTTGCCGGGGCCTTTGGCGCTTCCGGCTTTGTCCTCGCCCGGCCCGGCGAAGAAGCCGATCTGGTCATGATCAATACCTGTACCGTTACTTCCAAAGCCGACCAAAAGGCAAGACGGGCTATACGCAAGGCTCTTAAAGATAACCCCGCCGCCGCCGTCGTTGTTTCGGGCTGTTACGCCGAACTCGAAAGAGAAAAACTTGCCGCCCTTCCCGGCGCGGGCCTCTGCGTTCTCCCCGGTTCACGCAAGTACGCCCTGCTTGAGCTCCCCCTCTATATTGAAAAAGCAGGCAACCCCCGGGGCAGGGAACTCCAAACCCTGGTACGGCGCTGGACAGACCAGATGAACCAAGCCGGCCAGTTGAACCAAGTCAGCCAGTTGAACCAAGTCAGCCAGTTGAACCAAGCCGGTCAGTTGAACCAAACAGATCCGCCAGACCAGGTGGACGGGGCGTTCCGTTTTAACCCGGGGGAATTTTCGTTTCATTCGCGGCCCTTCCTCAAGATACAGGACGGCTGCGATCATTCCTGCGCCTACTGCCGGGTTCCCCTGGCCAGGGGAAAAAGCCGCTCCCTGCCTTCGCTGACGGCGCTTTCGCGCTTGCGGCTCCTGGAAGAAAAAGGCTATGCCGAGGCGGTGCTTAGCGGCGTAAATATCAGCCAGTACCGCGACGGGGAGCGGGGCCTTCCCGAACTGCTTTCCCTGCTGGTTTCAGGCACCAAACACATTGCCCTGCGGCTTTCTTCAATCGAAATAGACGGGGTTTCCGACGCTTTTATCGAAGCGGTCAGGCAGGAACGTATACGGCCCCATTTTCATCTTTCGGTCCAGTCGGGCTCCGACTCCGTACTTGCCGCGATGAAGCGGCCATACAGGGCCGGGGATATAACGGCGGCGGTTAAAAAGCTCAGGGCGGTAAAGGACGATCCCTTTATCGCCGCCGACATCATCAGCGGCTTTCCCGGAGAGGCGGAAAAGGATTTTGCCGAAACCTACGAACTCTGCGCGGCGCTTGATTTTGCCTGGATTCACGCCTTTCCCTTTTCGCCCCGGCCCGGCACGGCGGCCTACACCATGAAAGGAAAAATACCCGAACGCGACGCGGTGCGCAGGGTCAAGGCCCTGACCCTGCTTGCCCAAAAGGGCCGGGAACGCTATATCGGGCGCTGGACCGGCAGAACCGTCAGCGCGGTGGTCGAAAAGAATTCTCCGGCCGGGGTGAACACTGCAGCCGGAATGACCGATAATTATCTAAGGGTTGCCCTCGCTTCTTTTGGCGGGCAGACGCCTGCTTCGGCGTTCCGCTGCCGCATTAAAGGCCCCTGGAACGGAGCTGAACGTATAGATATCAGCGGAGACTTGGTTGTATAATCGTGTAACCCTGCCGGTGTTTTACCGGTGTCCAATGAACCATATAGAGGGGTAGTTTTATGAAAGGCCGCCTGAAATCTGTTTTCGCGGTACTCTGTTTTTTTCTTTCCGCAGTTGTACTCTCAGGCCAGAACGTCGACCCCTTTACCATGCCCAATGCCCGTTCCGCGGCTCTGGGCGGAGACCATGCCGCCCTGGCAGATGATTTTTACGGCCTTTTTACCAATCCCGCCTCCTTTGTGGGCGTCAAAGAAGAATTCAGCGCCTCGGAATTGAGTCTTTCAACCTATGGTCCCATACTCGAAA
>JAIRTD010000089.1 GCA_031255115.1 Spirochaetaceae bacterium
CATAATCCGTTATTCTTATCAGGTTTGTTTCCAAATATTTTTACCACCCCACTTGAGGGCTTTATCATATTGAGCAGTATGCGGATAAGTGTTGTCTTGCCGGCCCCGTTAAGGCCGAGGAACCCGTATATCTCTCCTTCCTTTACCTGAATAGAAATATTGTCTAATGCTGTTACGGTTTTAAATTTTTTGGTGATTTTTTCCGTCTCAATTACATTCATACCATGATTCTGCCATGTTTTTTAGAATGCATCAAGGGAAGCTCTAAAAATCGAACCAGGCTTTCCGCATCTTTGTATTATGCGTTCGCAGGTTTTGTTTCTTGAACAAGCTTGAGCAAAGCTCTTGAAGAAAATTTCACCACAAAGTCGAATAAGTCGAATAAGTAAGGAAGAAAGAGGGATTTCTCATAAAACTTCTTCGACTGCGAACCGAAGGTTCGATTCGACCTTGCGGTTAAAAATTCTTTTAATTTTGGTTGTTTTTCAAGGATTAAAAGTAAATGCAAAAGCCCTGCCGCATACCCGAACAGGGCAGGCGCGTCCCTAATTTCTTTTTTCCAAAGGGCATTGGCCCGCGCTTCATGTCCGTCAGTTGCCGGGGCTGTCGGGAGGTTTGCGGGCTGCCAGGGAAAAGGTCAGGGGAACACGCTCGGGATGTTCCCGCAGGGCAAACTCGATTCCCAGGTCCTTGGTATCGCCGTCGCCGCGGGTCTGAATCAAGGCCTGGTGGGGCTTCCACATCATCGTCCGGTGTTCCCGAAAGGACTCGATTCTCAGTCCGGCGTCGAGCAGGACGGTGATGATCTCCGAGAGTGAATGCGCCCATTCGTGGCTGCGATTGTGCTTGAGCTTCACGGCGCTTGAATAGTCATTCCCCCCGTCCCAGGTGATCGGCTCCTTTGAGTGGAAGTAGGGGTAGGCGACGAAGAACCGCCCTTGTTCCTCGTCCCAGTCAAGGGTGTACAACATGGGATGGTCTTCGTAGATGAAGAACAGGCCCCCGGGTTTCAGGAGCGCGGCTATGGCCGCGGCCCAGGCGTTGAGGTCGGGAAGCCAGTAGAGTACGCCGATGCTGGTGTAGACCACATCGAAGCGCCGCCCTGCAAGGGCGGCCGGGGCGTCTTCCACCCGCGCCTGGACGAAACGGCATTGGCCGCTGAGCCCGGCCCGGGCCGCCAGGGAAGCGGCGATGGCTACGGCTTTCCCCGAAAAGTCAAGGCCGGTAACATCAGCGCCCAGCCGGGCAAGGCTTATCGAGTCGGTTCCGATGTGGCATTGCAGATGGACCACATCCAGTCCCGACACCGATCCGCCCGGAAGGTGGGGCGCCATCAGCTCCGCGCTGATCTTCACCACAAGCGACAGGGCCTTTGGCTTGTCGGCAAACTCAAGCGCCCCATAGGACTCCACGTGAAGCTCTGCCCGTTCGTCCCAGTTGGCCTGGTTCTCGGCGTTAATTGTATCGTTCATAGCGGATTCCTTGCGGGCAGTTTTTTCATCTTTACTTCCAAATTATCTTTTCTGATGAGTTTGATATAAGAGTTTACCAAGTCGTTTTTACAGCGTTTGATGACGGACTGCCCCGGCGCAAACCATTCGCCGTTTTGCAGATAGTAGTACACCATGCCCATCCAGGTATTGAACATCAGGCGCGGGGGGAGTTTTTTGATCCTGCCCCGGCGGATCTCCCGTTTTACCGCGGTTCCAAAATGATGGGCGTTGATTGAACGCAGGGCAATGAGCATATGCTTTGTACCCGGCGGCAGGGTGTGCATTTCCATGATCAAATGTTTATAGAAGGCTTCATGTTCTTCTATAATCGAAAGAAAGCCCCTCAAAAGTGTTCTAAGTTCTCCGTTGAGCCCGGAAAGCGCGTGCGTTTTTTCAGCGAGACGCTTAAAGAATCGTTCCAGTGTACTGTACAAGAGATCTTCCGTTGTTGGAAAATGTAAAAATACCGAACCGTGGGCCAAACCGGCTTCTCGTGCGATCATCCCTACAGGTACGGAAAAGCCCTGCTCCGCGTATACCCGCAGGGCGGTCTCCATGATGTGTTCCCGGGTCTTTTCTTTTTGAAGCCGGCGCTTCCCCTTTTGTTTTTCCATGTACTGACTTCTTAATCATTGACTATATAGTCATTATATTAGATCCGTGTATAAAAGTCAAGAGGAATTTAGAATCAACATACCTCGGGGCAGAGCCCCGAGGTATGTTGTTCTCATAATGTATTGGACTCGGGTTTAATACCTTCATAACCGCGGCATAGCCGCGGGATATTAAACCCTCGCCACGAATCAACCGCGAAAGCGGCATCCAGTACATTTTTAGCTATTCGTTCCTGTCCCGGGGATACCATCATTTTCTTCCTGCCCCTTCCTCTTTCGACTTTGAGGTAAAATTTCCTTATGGCAGAACATCTTCACCGGTCAAATTTCCTCGTCTGTAGTTGCTTTTCTTGGGCCTATGGAGTATACAATGGTATACGGTAGTTTATGGTTGCGGCGTCAAGGGGAG
>JAIRTD010000054.1 GCA_031255115.1 Spirochaetaceae bacterium
CATCGCCGGGACCCGCTCACCGGTTCGCGGGATGAAGTCGGGCGGGGGGCGCGTCGATGATGTTTCTACGGCGAATGGCCGTATGGAAATGCGCCCCCCTCTTCGGTCTTGGGTCAAAATTTAACCGCTAAACAATATAGACGGGGCTGGTAAAGCCAAGGAGCGTATCTTCTGCGCCCATGCAGGAACCGTACAATTCCAGGCGCGCCCAGCCGGGTGCAAGTTCACAGGGAGAAGTGTGCCGGAAACCATGCCCGGGGTGCTTGTTGTGCGAGCAGTCAAAAGAGGCTAGTTCCTGTCCGTTGTGTACCAAAACCGCTCTTTTGCCTTTGATGCCGAAATCTTGCCAGAGCTCCCGCCTTTGGTTTTCGTCTATGCCGGCCTCAAGTTCGCAGTTTCCGGGGGTAAGGCTGTCTCCGGGGCCGCAGGCCATGCCGTTACGCTTCAATCTAAAATCGAGGCAGGGTCCCAGGGTTACAAAACTCCGGCCCCTGGCTAGGGCCTCCTTTACTGTGGCGGCGGTGATGATTCCGTTCTCCAGGGCAAGGTAGGTGGCAGAAGAAAGGACTTTTTCTTCCTGGTCGAGGCCGTGCCAGTCCCTTCCGCTGACCGCGGCAAGGCGGGCGCCTTTGTTAAGCAATTCGGTCCACCAGGCGAGGGCCAGTTCGTTCTTAAAGCGTTTGTGGGGAAAGGTCCCGGACCAGACTTCTATATAATCAAGCTGATCCCAGTTTTCTATTCTGAAATCCCAGCAGCAGCCGGTACAGAAGGGGCTGCCTACTTCAAAGGGATGGGCTATGCCCACCACTCCTCCGGCTTCTTTTATTTTTTTGATATAATCGTCAATGGTATGGGGCAGGGCAAAGCGCCAGTCAATATAGGCGTTAGACGCCAGGACCAGCATGTGGCCAAAGTAGGTGGTCCACTCGATGCCGGGAATCACCGGCAGGGTACGGGCCATAAGTGTTTCGTCTATGGCTTCGAGGCCGGACATGGTATTGTGATCGGTCAGGGCTATGCCGTCGAACTGCCAGGCCAGGGCGCTTTCTAAAAGGTGTTGCGGGGTAAAGCTGCCGTCGCTGTGTACTGTATGGGTATGGAGTTCAAAGCATTTATAGCGCAACAAAATCTTTTTCTCCTTTGTCCCAGCCCCGTACCGTTAGGTGATAGGCTACGGAATCACATACCACCGCGTGGATATTTATTACTGCCCGCCAGGGGCCTTTTGCCGCGGCGTGCCTGAAGAAACCGGGCGAGGCAAATTCTTTACAGATGATATGCCGTTGTTCCGGAGCGTGCCGGTGGGCGCAGCCCAGATAGCTGTCCCGGTAATCAATGGAAAGGGTTATCAGGTTTACCACTGGGAGGTAGTTTTCCCAATTGCTGTACTGGTCCATAAATTTGTCAGGTACATATTTTTTTAACCCCTCTGTTATGAGTTCTCTGGACTTTTCCCGGTCTTCGAGAATTTTTGGCGTATAAGAACAGAGAAATTCCAGGCACCAAAAATCCCGGTCTACGGGGATAGCAACGCATAGATTGGTCTTGGAATCTTCGGGGTGCAGCGTATAAATCTTATTCCATATAACTTCCATAATCTATACTGTATACAACAGACCTAAACTTCTAACAAGCTCAGTGTCTTTTTTTGACTTTTTCTTTTTCCCGGCTGATTTTGGTTTCGAGTTTGTCCATGAGTTTGTCGATGGCGGGATTTAGTTCAAAGTCGCTTTCTTTGCAATGTATTGATACGCCCCAGCGGAAATTAACGGTTGCTTCGGCGGAAAATTCTTTTTCTTTGGTAAGGGTTACGAGAAAATCAACGATCATGTTCTCGGCGTTGTGGATGCGGGCTATTTTGCGGTCCAGGTAGTCCCGGCCGTCCTCTCTGAGGGTAAAATGTACCGCTTTAATATCAATATTCATGGCTTCCTCCTCGTTTGTTCTGGTTATTTTGAGGTCAACCCGAAAGACGCTCGCTTTCTGGATGGCCTTTACTGCCTGTTGTAGGATGAACCCAGGTCCAGTTCTTTCCGGTACTTGGCTACGGTACGCCGCGCCAGGGGGATGCCCCTTTTGGCAAGCATACCGGCGAGTTCCTGGTCGGAAAAGTGACGGGATTCTCCCTGTATCAGTTCCCTGATGATTTCCTTGACCCCCTCTTTCGAATAACGGGACCCGGACGAACCGGCTCCGCTTATGGAATTGGTAAAGAAATGTTTGAGTTCAAAAATGCCCCATTCGGTCTGCATGTATTTGCCGTTGGATGTCCGTGATACTGTGGTTTCGTGGACGCCGAGTTCTCCGGCGATATCTTTTAGGGTAAGGGGTACAAGGTACTTTGGTCCTTTGGAAAAAAAGGCCCGCTGAAATTCCACCACGGCACGTGAAACTCTGAGGAGGGTATGGTTCCTCTGGTTTATGGACTGAATAAACCAGCGGGCTTCTTTGATATTTTCCCGGACAAAATCGCGGACCGGTCTGCCGTCCGCATTGCCTCCTTCCGGCTTTCCTGACGAAAGTTCCATAAAAAAGGGATTGATGCCCAGGACGGGGATTTCTTCATCATTAAGAATGATGACAAATTCGCCTTCCTTGCAGATGACCTGGATGTCGGGAACTACATAGCGGGTATCCGCCGAGGAAAACTGCCGCCCCGGAAAGGGTGAAAGTTCCTTGATGCGGCAGGAGATGAGGCGCACTTCGTCTTCGCCGCGGTTGATTTTTTTTGCCAGATCCGCAAAACGGCCTTTTTCCAAAAGTTCGAGGTAGTTAAGAGCGGCGGCAAGCCCGGGCGGGGCATGGGGGAGCAGTTCGGCCTGAACCCGCAGTGATTCTTCAGACCCTGAAGTACAGGTCCCCTGGGGGTCCAGGGAGCGGATAAGGCTGAGCGCCTCGTCCAGTCTGTCTCTGTCCCTGCCCTTGAGCAGCAGGGATACCGGTTCCTTGTGGAAGCCGTCGGCGTCAAGATTTTGAATCAACAGTTCGCCTATGGCTCTGATTTCTTCGTCTACCGGCTGCAGTCTGAGCTGCCAGAGAAGATGCTCCTGAAGCGTCTCCGGCCGGGAAAGCACGCCTTCGATGAATTTATGCTGCCGCTCGGTATCTTCGCTGCCGCCCCGTCTGATGAAGCCCGCGTCAGAGGCGTTTTCGAAGTACGATTCTTCTTCCTTAACTTGCGTGTAGGCTTCTTCCAGAGAAACTGTGCTGTGGTCTTCCAGTACCTCCAGGGCAGGGTTCCGTTCAAGTTCCTCGCCGATTTTCTGCCTGAGCTCAACAATGGGCAGCTCCATCAGTTTGATTGACTGATAAAGCTGGGGATTCATTTTGAGATGCTGTTCCTGAAGAAAAGACGGACGTTGTATCTGCAAACTCATAACCCCTGTAAAGCGTGATACTCTGACTAAACTATTATTCCATACTTCCGCTTTGTCAAGAAATTTCAAGGTCCATTCGCAAAGTCGCAAACATAGTTTGTGCACCGGTTTTGTGAACAGACACTAATTCTACTACAATAATTGCGGTCAGTCCACCTAAACTGATTTTGGGCATGCGGCCGGAGTAAAGGGTTTGCCTGAGACGGCCTTCAATCTTACTTCAATCTTACCTTATATATAGAAGATTATAGATGAAATTTTTGCTGGTTTGGGCCGGGCCGGGGTTTTTTAGCCGCGAATTCCCGCTTTTTTCCGCAACGGTTGCGAAATACCGCAAATTCATCTATATATTTGTTATCCTGTGTGCTGTTATCTACCGTGCCCTGTTTTGGAGGCTCCATGAATCTGGTTGAACGGCTGGCCCGGCTGGCCATACACATTCCCGAAATACTTATCCCCCGGCAGGGTATAGCCATCGATACCTGGGCTGTAATCGCCTGTGATCAATTTACCCAGGACAGGGTCTATTGGGACCGGGTGGCCGCCGAGGCGGGTTCGGCCCCCTCCACCCTGCGTCTCATCTTTCCCGAGGTTTTTCTGGAAGACTCAGGCCGCCAGGAAAGGATAGAGGCTATACGCCGGGCCATGGAAAGCTATTTGGGGGACGTTGGCAGCTCTGTCCCCACTGGCGAAACTGGGGACAGAGCAATGGGTGTATTCGCTTCCCTTGGACAAGGCATCATGTATATTGAACGAAGCACTCCCCGCCATCCCTGCAGGAAGGGGCTGGTTCTGGCTGTGGACCTGGAATCTTACGATTGGGCCCCTGATTCCCGGACCCTGATACGGGCCACCGAAGGAACTGTGCCTGAACGTATAGCGCCGCGCATGGAAATACGCCGGGGGGCGGCCCTGGAATGTCCCCATATACTGCTTTTAATAGACGATCCCGGGGACAGAGTAATGAATATTCTCGGAGAAGCGGCAAAAAAACAGAAAAAAGCCTATCAGGGTGATTTGATGTTTAATTCCGGCTCTGTCTCCGGTTGGTTTTTGGATAAAACAGAAGATTTAATGCTGTTGGCTGATGAATTTGAACTATTGGCTGATGCTGCCCGGACGCGTTATGGCTCCTGCGGGGACAGAGCTTTTCCAGAAAGCGGATCAAATGGGGACAGAGCAAACGGGTCCGGCGGGGACAGAGCAAAGTCCGGCGGCGCTTCCCCCCTCCTCTTTGCCGTTGGAGACGGGAATCATTCCCTGGCCACTGCCAGGGCGGTCTGGGAAGAGTACAAGGCCTGCCACAAAGGTGAAAAAGGGCTGGAAAACTATCCCGGCCGTTATGCCCTGGTTGAAATAGAAAACATTTACGACCGGGGGATAGCGTTTGAGCCCATACACAGAGTTATATTCGGCGCGGGGACAGAGCTTTTGGACAGCCTCAAAGCCCTTCCCGGTTTTACCAGCCGGGAAATACGCGGCGACAGTCCTGACGGAGACAGAGCAAGACTTTCAGAGCTTGCAAGACTTTCAGAGCTTGTAGCTGAACGGGGGACAGAGCATATCCGCTACGGTTTTGTGCAGGGGCCGCGTTGTGTGCTTATCGAAAGCACCGCGCCGGGAATGGCCCCGGTTCCCCTGCAGCCGCTGCTGGACGCTTTTGTTGAAAAACACCCTGACTGTTCCATTGACTATATCCATGGGGCAGAATCCTGTATCCGCCTTGCCCTGGACCAGGCCCGCCCGGCCGCCGCCATACTGCTTCCTCCGGTAAAAAAGGAGGATCTCTTCGGCACAGTTGCCCGATCAGGCCCGCTTCCCCGAAAAAGTTTTTCCATGGGGGAAGCCTGGGAAAAGCGCTTTTACCTTGAATGCAGGAGGCTTTTTGCGCCTGGGACTTCCCGCTAGGGAATAAGGCGGCGTTTCTTCCACCTGATGTAGATTTGGCGGCCCGAGCTGTTTTCCTGGGGGCGTTCTTCGATCTCAAACTGAGGTATGGCCCGGAACAGGTCGCCGAGTTTTCTAAAGCCGTAGTTGCGGGGGTCAAACTCGCTCGAACGGTTGTTGATTTTTTTCCCGACGCCGCCGAGGTAGGCCCAGCCTGACTCGTCGGCCATGTCGTCAACAGCGTCCCTGAGCAGCTTGAGGAGCCGCCTGTCCACTTTGAATTCCTTCTTGGGCTTGGAACTGGGCCGCTCGTCATCACTTTCTTCTTCGGCTGTTTCCCGCAGAATTTCGGTGTAGATGAATTTATCGCAGACAGCCACAAAGGCCCTGGGGGTTTTCTTTTCGCCAAAGCCGTAGACGGTCAGGCCGTTTTCCCGTATGCGGGCGGCAAGGCGGGTAAAATCAGAATCGCTTGAGACAATGCAAAACCCATTGAGTTTTTCGGTGTACAGAAGGTCCATGGCGTCGATAATCATGGCGCTGTCAGTGGCGTTTTTTCCGGTAGTATACGAAAACTGCTGTATGGGCTGTATGGCGTATTCCAGCAGTTTATCTTTCCAGGACCGCAGATGGGTGCTGGTCCAGTCTCCGTAAATGCGTTTAACGCTGGTTACGCCGTATTTGGCGACTTCGTTGAGGAGACCTTCGATAATCGAAGACTGGGTATTGTCGGCGTCAATGAGTACCGCCAGGGCGGCGTCGTTCTGGGGTCCGGAAAATGGCAATAAGGGCATATATTCCTCCGTTTCTTTCCGCGTCCGGCGCGGGGTTTTATGTTCCAAAAATTTATGTTCCAAAAATAGATCTCTTTATCCGCCTGATTAAACTTATCTTTGCCAGGGGAACGCGGATTTCTTCCGCCTGGTCTCTGTTTCCCGCGCCGGCTGCTGTCCGCAGTACCAGTATACTTTCTCCGCCGTTTTTTTCCAGCGCCTGGGGAATGCCCAGGAGGCGTTCGGTCTTTCCGCCTGAGGGCCAGCTAAGTTCCACAAAAGATTGAAGCGATATGGCCTGCTTTGCCACAGTCTGCTTGCCCACATAATCAAGGCCCCTGGCTTCAAGACGTTCGTACTTGACCGACGCGTCTTTAAGCTGGGAATCGGTAAGTATGAGCCGCCTTTCTATCCTGGCGGAAAGTTCTTCCCGTTCTTCCTTTGACAGCTTCATGGCTGAAAGCAGGGAACGGAAATGTTCCTTGAGCGCGTCCGCGGGATTTGCGGCGCTGGCGGTGGCTGCGGCGTTTTCGGTTGTGGCGGCGGCGCTTGCGGGATTTGCGGCGCTTGCGGTGTCTCCGGCGCTTTCAGCGTTTGCGGGATTTGTGGCGCTGGCGGCGGCAGATGTGGCGGCGGCGCTTGCGGCGCTGGCGGGGTTTTTGCCGGCGGGGCGGGGCGGGTTTTCTTCTGAACCGGACGCGGGGCGTTTGCCGGAATTTCCTGCAAGCAAAAAGTCTCCTCTGAGTTTGGAAGCAGGCGAAGGATAGGGCGCGGTGAGCGGCGTTTGTTCCTGCGGGCCGGAAAGCGGCTGGGCGATGATGTCGACGCCCGCCCTGCAAAGGGCCTCAAAGGCCGTCTCCCGGTCTTCGTCCCTGAGCAGGTATACTCCCGGCGCGAGGGTCCTGGTTATAAGCGAAGAAAGGGCGGCGGTTTCGGCGAGGTAGCGTCTGTCTTTGGAAAGGGTCAGCACCAGTCCACGGTGGAAACTTACTTCGTGGTAGCGTTTTTCCCAGTCCGCAAGGGTCCAGGCAAGGCTTTGGTCAGGGGCAAAGCCTGACAGCCGTGTCAGCAGGGCGCACATGGTTTGTACCGTGATACCCCGGTCAAAGCCCCTGACCGCGGAAAGCCGGGTAAGCTCAAAACGGGGGGCGGTTCCCGCTTCGCGGACCGAACAAAAGCGGGCAAGTTCAAGCGCGTCGGCAAAGGCGATTTCAGGATAGAGTACCAGAGAAAACGCCGCGTCTATGGCGATGCGGGGTTTTTCTTCTCCGCCTGAATTGTCAGGAGAGACGCAGCGCATATAGGCCTGACCGTGTTCTTCGAGCAGTCCGGAAATTTCCAGGGCCTTGAGTATATGCTGAATAAAAAGTTCCTGCTTTTTTGTTTCGATGTTAAGCGACTTAAAGAGAACCGGAAAAAGCCGGAGCAAGGTTGAACGGGGGTAGAGGAGTTCTTTGTCCAGGGTATAGATAAAACTGTAAATGACCCTGGCCAGGGCCTGCACCAGGGGCCGTTTAAGCCACGAGTTTGTTTTTTCGGGTTCTTCAAAATATGAAGTAAGGGCCGCGGCAAGGTATATGCGTCTTTCTTCCGGCGGAAGCCCCGCAAAAGAGCGGAGTTTTTCTTCGTCAATGCGGGAAGAGCCGTCATCGTCAAGGCGTATAAGGGCCAGCGCCTGGAGGCTGCCAAAAAGGGCTTCCAGTTTTATGCCGGGAAAAATGCGCCTTCCTTCGTCGGAAACTTTTTTTCTGAGTTTGCCTTCGGCCTTAAAGAGGCTCCCCTGGTCGTAGATAAAGGCAAAAACAGCGGCAAGCATGGAGTCTGAAAGGCGGGCGGTTTTTCCCCTGGTTTTGGTTTCTTTTTTGGGCGGGCCCGCCGCGGGAAAGAGCAGTTCCGTATCACTGGCAAAGGGCCCAAGGACGCTTTCCAGCGCGGGGTTGAGGGCAAGGCGGCTTACCCCTTCATCCTTAAAGCGGTATACGATAAAGCGTTCTTCCAGATTAAGCAGTTCGCTGTGAAGTTCCGTATAGGAAAGTTCTCCGCCAAAAAAACTTTCCAGCTCTCCGGGCAGCGGTTCGCCAAGTACCGCAATGGCAGCGATGATTTGTTTGTCCCTTTCGTTGATGTAGGCGGCGATGGTTTTTTGTATGTCCTTCCGGGCAAGAAAACCGGCAAGGTCATCGAGGAGTTTTTGTTTGTTGAACGGGGTCTTTATGTTGCCGAAGACGCTCCGCATGAGCTCAAAGAACGCGGCGTCAGGAAGGGTCATGAGGGCCGCCTTCCATTCTCCTGCCGGGCGGAACGGTGCGCCCTTCACGATAAAGGCTCCGCGGGGGCGTTCCGTAAATAGGCGCTTTCGGACGCGAGGATTTCTTCCAGGGTCCAGTGCTGAATCGAATAGGCATAGCCCTGTTCGGCGAGAAATTTTTGCCTGTTTGCCGCGAAATCTTCTTCTACCGTATAACGGGATACGAGGGTGTAAAAATATGAATTCCGTTTTTTCGGCCTGATGATGCGGCCCAGGCGTTGGGCTTCTTCCTGGCGGGAACCAAAGGCGCCTGAAATCTGTATGGCCATGGACGCGTCGGGAAGGTCTATGGCGAAGTTTGCCACTCTGGATACGACAATGACCCTGACCTCGCCGTTTCTGAACGCCTGATAGATGGACTCCCTTTCGTTGTTGGCTGTTCTGCCGCTTACAAGCGGCACCTTGAGCAGGGCGGCTATGGCTTCAAGCTGGTTGAGGTACTGGCCTATGACCAGTATATGGTCCTCTGGGTGATTGGCGATAAGCTCCCGCACTATGGCCGCCTTGTACGGGTTTTCGCTGGCCATGCGGTATTTTTCCCGGGACGGGGCGACCGCGTAGGGTATCTTGAGTTCTTCGGGCATATCAAGGCGTATCTCGGTACAGAGGGCGCTGGCTATCCAGCCCTTGCTTTCGAGGTCCTTCCAGGGAACATCGTAGCGCTTTGGCCCCACCAGGCTGAACACTGCGTCCTCGGCGTGGTCTTCCCTGACCAGCGTTGCTGTAAGGCCGAGCCGCCGTACCGCCTGAAGTTCGGCGGTAACCCTGAATACCGGCGCGGGAAGGAGATGTACTTCATCATAGATGATGAGGCCCCAGGACCGCTGGCGGAAAAGCGAAAAATGGGGAAACTCGGCGTCCTTGTCCGGCCGCCAGGTGAGTATCTGATAGGTTGCGATGGTAACCGGGGCCACGGTTTTTGAATCGCCTGAATATTCGGCGACGGCTTCTTTGGTCAATTCGGTTTTGTCGAGCAGTTCGTTTATCCACTGATGAACAGCCGCCACATTGGTAGTGAGAATGAGGGTGTTGGTTTTAAGCAGCGACATGACAAGCATGCCGACCATGGTTTTGCCCGAGCCGCAGGGCAGAACCACAACGCCGTAGCCCGAACCGGCGCCGCCCTTGCCAAGTACGGCCGCCGCCGCTTCGTTTTGGTAGTCCCTGGGGGCAAAGGCCTTGCCCGAAGTAGAGACCTCGCGGAGCTTGATTTCCAGGGCTTCTCCCTGAACCAGCGGGGCCTCGTCCTGTACCGGCCAGCCGAGTTTGATGAGTTCCCGTTTGACGCTTCCCCGGTCAATCAGGCGTACAAGAAAGCCGCCTTTGGTTTTCCGCACCAGTTTTTCGAGCGCTTTGGCCGCCCCGATTTCGGCAAGAATGGCCTCGTCGTTACTGGTAAGAAAAAGCGTTCCGTTTTCCGCTTCGGGCCCGCCGGGGCTGACAAGCCTTATCTTGCCATACCGGGACATGATGTCGGCAAATTCGTCCATGCTGCGCAGGGGAACGGGGTAGCGGGAATATTTTTCCAGCACATTGAGTACATCGGCGGGACCCAGGCCCGCGCTTGCGGCATTCCACAGCGAAAGCGGGCTGATACGGTAGGTATGCAAATGTTCCGGCGATTTTTCCAGCTCGGCAAAAGGCAGCAGGGCGGACCGCGCTTCTTCGGCCAGCGGGGCGTGCACATCAAGAAGCAAAGTACGGTCACTCTGAACAATGAGGGGGTTCGCCGGATTATTTTCCATAACCTATCTATTATAATGGAAAGTCCGGCAATTTAATAGTCCGGCTGCCTGGCCGCTGAACTTCGCCCGGCTTGTAAATCCCGCGTAACGCGGGTTCAAAACGCGCCAGTATCCCGGCAGCTATGAAAATACGGTTTTGCTTTCCGGCGGAAAACCGTATCGTACAGCAAAGCGCAAGGGATAGAAGCGGAAATTCCGCAGGAATTGGAGCGGATAGCCCGGTCCG